>DASVTZ010000206.1 GCA_036387335.1 Longimicrobium sp. | reverse complement strand
AGAACCGCAACTGCATGGCTCACACAGAGACACAGACCCACAGAGAGAACCGAAAAGGTTTCCTCTGTGGCTTTCTGTTTCTTCTGTGGCCTCTGTGTGAGGCTTTTTCTCCGTTGTTCTCTCCCTGCGTCTCTGCGCCTCTGCGTGAGACTTTTCTTACTACCTGGGCTGCCGCCGCGGGGCCAACGTGTTGCGGATGCGCTGCAGCTCCTCGCGCAGGTCGCGGATGGTCTGGTCGCGCTCGGCGACCTCGCGGCGGAGGCGGGAGGCCTCGGCGGAGCTGTCGCCGTTGCCGCCGGAGCCCGGCTCGGTGACGACGCGGGTGACCACGCGCGGGTCGCACGCCACGGCGCCCGCGCGCGCGTCGCAGGGTCGCTGCAGCTCGGTGACGAGGCGGAGCAGGGAGCCGGCCTCGCGCAGGTGGTAGCCGCGGAGCGTCTGCACGCTGTCGTCGGCCAGGTACATCTGCAGCTGCTGGCGCGCCAGGGCGAGGTCGACGCTGCTGCGCGGCTCCAGGCTCAGCACGCCCAGGTAGAAGCGCGACTCGTGCCCCTCCGTCGTGCGCGGATGCTCGTTGGCCAGGCGCTGAAACGCGGCCGCGGCCACCCGGAACGAGTCCTGGGCGTACGCGGCGTGCGCCTGCTCCCACAGCCGCGTGCGGCGGCCGTCATCCGGCGTGCCCCCCCGGAGCGTGGCGCATGCACCCAGGAGGAGCACGGAAAAGATTGCACAGACAGTTCGCATGGATTCAGCCGTGAGGAAGCGTCTCGCCGGCCCTTGCGGCCGGTGGGCGTTCGGGGATCACCACGGTGAAAGTAGTGCCCTTTCCCTCCTCGCTCGCTGCACTGATCGTGCCCCCATGCGCTTCCACGATTTCATGCGCGATCGCCAGCCCCAGCCCCGAGCCCACGGAGCGCGGCTGGGCGTCGTTGTCCACCTGGTAGAACTTCTCGAAGATGTGCGGAAGCTTGTCCGCGGGTATGCCGACGCCCGTGTCCGCCACGGTCACGCGGATGCCGGCGCCGTCGCGGTGCGCCTCCAGCCGGATGCTGCCGCCGCGCCGCGTGAACTTGAAGGCGTTGGAGAGCAGGTTGCCCAGCACCTCGTTGAGGCGGTCCGCGTCGCCCACCACGTTGACGGGGACGTCGTCCGCCACCTCCACGGGAAAGTCGATCCCGTTCTGGTAGGCGAGCACCTGGAAGCCGCTGGTGAGCTCCTGAAGGAAGTCGCGCACGTTGATGCGGCGCAGCTCCAGCCGCCCGCCCCCCGCCTCGAAGCGGCTGATGTCCAGCAGGCGGTGCACCAGGCGCGTGAGGCGGTCCGTCTGGTCGTTGACGGCCAGGAGCGTCTTGCGCTGCGTGTCGTTGACCTCACCGTAGATGCCGTCCGCCAGGAGCGACACGTAGCCGCGGATGACGCTGAGCGGCGTCTTGATCTCGTGCGAGGCCACGGAGACGAACTCGGCCTTGAGCCGGTCCAGCTCGGCCAGCCGCTCCGCCATGGAGGTGAAGGAGCGCGCCAGCTCGCCGATCTCGTCCGGGCGGTGCGTGGGGACGCGCACGTTGGGGGTGAAGTCGCCCTCGGCCACGTGCCCCATCCCCGCGCGCAGTTCGCTGACGGGCCGCAGCACGCCGCGCGTGAGCCAGCTTCCCAGCACCAGCGTCGCGATCAGCGCGGCGGCCAAGGCCACCAGCGTGGTGGTGGCCGCGCGCTCGGCAATGTCTTGCGCGCGCTGAACTTTTTCCTCGCCCTCGTCGTTGATGGCCTCGGCAACCGGCTCCAGCGAGCGCTCCATCGCGTCGAAGGCGGGGAGGACCACCGACTGCCGGAACTCGGTGTTGGGGTCCGCCACGCCGCGGCGCAGCCGCGACTGCTCTTCGGCGATGGCGCGGCGGAGCTGCTCGAATTCCCGGGCGGCGCGGCCGGTGGCGGCGCGGTACTCCGGCGTGGCGTTGGGACGCGCGCCCAGGCCGCGGATCTCGCCCTCCAGGCGGCGCGTGGCGGTGTCCGTGCGCGCGCGCCAGTAGAGCGCCGTGTCCGGCGAGATGTTCCACAGCACCACGTGGTTGCTGTGGGCGTAGTCCAGCTCCTCCAGCCCGGTGTGGATGCGCCCCAGGATGCGGGTCGCCTCGGTGTCGCGCGTGCGGAGCTGCGCGGCCACGTACTGTAGCTCGCGCAGCCCGAACAGCGCGGACACCGCCGGCACGAGCAGCACCGTGGTGATCGCCAGCAGGGTAAGGACGAATCGTGTGCGAAGATTCACAGGCTATGTAAACAGATGGCTAATCGCGTGTCGGGCCTGATGACGGTGCCGTCCACGGGCCTTCAGCGCAAGGGCAGGGACGGCATGGGCCTCACGCGGAGACGCGGAGGCGCAGAGAGAACCGCAACAGCAGGCTCACACAGAGACACAGAGACACAGAGAGAACAGCGAGAAGTTATCCTGTGTGGCTTTTCTCTGCCGTTCTTTCTCTGCGTCTCCGCGCCTCCGCGTGAGGCTGCAGTTCAGGATCCCGCCCGTTCGCGGCGCTTGACCTCGTCCCAGAGCACGTCGAGCTGCTCGAGGGTGGCTTCGCCGAGGACGACGCCGCGCTCCAGGGCGAGGGCTTCGATGGCGCCGAAGCGGCGCGCGAACTTGGCGTTGGCGCGGGCGAGGGCCGGCGTGGGATGCGCGCCCGCCAGCCGCACCAGGTTTACCATGGCGAAGAGCAGGTCGCCCAGTTCGTCCTCCAGGTGGTCCGCGTCGCCGGATTCCAGCGCCTCGCGAACCTCGTCCGTCTCCTCGCGAACCTTGTCCCACGCGCCGCGCCAGTCCGGCCAGTCGAAGCCGACCGAGGCGACCCGGTCTTGCATGCGAAAGGCGCGCAGCAGCGGGTCCATTCCCGAGGGGAGGGCGCTGAGGAGGCCGGGGGCTTTCGGGTGCGCGGCGCGCTCGCGTGCCTTGATGGCGGCCCACTCCTCCCGCTCCCCCAGGCCGAAGAGGTGGGGGTGGCGTCGGCGCATCTTTTGCTCCAGGCCGGCCACCACTTCCTCCCGGCTGAAGGCGCCCTGTTCCTCGCCGATGACCACCTGGAAGGCCACGTTCAGCAGCAGGTCGCCCAGCTCGTCGCGCAGCGCGGCGGGGTCGCCCGCGTTGATGGCGTCCGCCACTTCGTGGGCCTCCTCCAGCAAGTAGCGCTGGAGGGAGTGCGGGGTCTGCTCCGCGTCCCACGGGCAGTGGGCGCGAAGGAAGCGGACCAGCTCCAGGGAACGGTCCAGGACGCCGCCGGAGTCGGGCGCGGCGGGGCGGAAGTCGGGTTGCGATGTCGTCACAAGGGGCCTATACTACGCGATTTGTGCCAATTCCGTCAACGGACGCCGAGCACGACACTTCCCGCGCCTGGGTGGAGGTAGACCTGGACGCGCTTCTGCGCAACCTCCGCCGCGTGCGCGAGGCCGCGGGTGGCGCCGCCCTCCTCCCCATGGTGAAGGCCAACGCCTACGGGCTGGGGCTCGCCCCCGTGGCGCGCCACCTGGCCGCCTCGCTGGAGCCGGAGGCGCTGTGGGGCTTCGGCGTCGCCGCGGTGGCCGAGGGAGAGGCGCTGCGCGAGACGGGGTGGCGGGGCCGCGTGGTGGTGACCGCCCCCGCGCCGCCCGGCGAGTACGCGCGCGCCGCGCGGGCCCGTCTCACCCTGGCGCTCTCGGACGTTGACGCGGTGCGCGGGTGGGCGGACGCCGCGCGCGACGCGGGAGCCCGCCTGGCCTTCCACACCGAGACCGACACCGGGATGGGGCGCGCGGGCTTCCCGGCGGACGACGCGGCGGAGTGGGGAAGGGCCGTGGCGGAGGCGGCAGGGGACCTTTTGGAGTGGGAGGGGTGTTTTACGCACTTCCACTCCGCGGACGAGGCCGACCTCGCCTCCGCGGACGCGCAGGAGCGGCGCTTCCGGGCCGCGCTGGCACTGCTGCCGGACGGGCCGCGGCGCGTGGTCCACACCTCCAATAGCGCCGCGGCACTGCGCCGCGCCGGCTTCGGAGGCGACGTGGTACGCCCCGGCATCTTCATGTACGGCGGCGAGGCGGGGCCGGGCACGCGCCCGGAAGCGGTCGCATCGCTCCGCGCGCGGCTGGGGCTGGTGAGGACGGTGCCGCCGGGGACCACCGTGGGCTACGGCGCCACCTACACCTCGCGGCGCGAGGAGCGGTGGGGAACGCTGGCCATCGGCTACGGCGACGGGCTCCCCCGGCGCCTGGCCGCGGCGGGAGGGGAGGCGCTGGTCCGTGGGCGCCGCGTGCCGGTCATCGGCCGCATCTCCATGGACATGACCGTGGTGGACCTTTCGGAAGTGCCCGGCGAGGTCCGCGCCGGCGACGTCGCCACCCTCATCGGGAGCGACGGGCCCGGCGAGATCCGGGTGGACGAGGTGGCCGCCCGTTGCGGCACCATTTCTTACGAGATCCTCACGGGGCTGGGGCTCCGCCTTCCGCGCACCTACCGGGGCGCGCCGGCGGGCGCCTGAACCCCGGGGCGGCCGAGGCCGCCCGCACACACACCGATCCGGTTCTCTCTGATGCTACGTCGTATCGGCCCGTGCAGGACCTTCCTGCTCGCCGCGCTCGTGCTGGGCCTCGCGGCATGCGACGACGAGTCGCCCACCCTATCCGGCACCGAGATCTTCGGCGGCAACAGCCCCACGCGAGAGGTGATCGTGCCGGCCGGCGCCGCCTTCCGGCCGCTGGGCGTGTTCACCGGCTACAGCGCCCCCAGCGGGGTGGTGTACTCGGTGGTCGCCAACCGCTTCGCGGGCGAGCTGAGCGCCAACGCGCTGTACCGCAGCGCGGCGGCTTTTCCGCGGTCGGTGACCTATACGCAGGACAACGTCAACCGCACGGACACGCTCCCCCGCTTCGTCTCGGGCGAGCTGGTGCTGCGCGTGGACTCGGCGCTCTCCAGCGGCGGGCCGGTGACGCTCCAGGTCTTCCGCCTGGCGCAGGACTGGGACGCGACCACCGCGACGTGGGAGCTGGCCTCCGACACGGGCGGCGTGCGCACCCCGTGGCGGACGCCGGGGGGCACGCGCGGCACGCTGCTGGCGCAGGGGGACTACACGGTGAGCGCGGCGGGCGACTCGGTGGTGATCGCGCTGGACTCGGCGGACGTCGCCGCGCTGCGCGACAGCACCGGCTTCGGCTTCACGGTGGGCGCGGCGCAGGCGGGTGCGCGGGTGCAGATCCGCGCCATCCCCACGCTCCGCGCCGGCGTGCGCCCCTCCAACGCCGTCCGCGACACCATCGTGCAGACGGCGATCCCCATCGAGGGGCAGCCCAACACCTTCGTCTTCACCCCGGAGCCGCCGCAGCCGGCGGGGATGCTGGCGGCGGGCGGCATCCGCTCCGCGCGCTCGCTCTTCCACTTCGAGCTGCCGGACTCGGTCACGGGGTGCGCCGCAGGCGGCGGGTCGTGCCAGCGCGTGGCGCTGCGCGACGTGCAGCTCAACCGCGTGTCGCTGCTGCTGCGGCGCTCTCCGGTCTCGGCCGCGTTCGCGCCGCTGGACTCGGCGATCGTCTCCATCTACACCATCCGTGAGCCTGAGCTGGGGCGGCGCGCTCCGCTGGGGCAGCCGGTGCTGGACCCCAACGAGCGGGTGAGGTTCACCAACCAGAGCGGCTTCCTGTCGCCGCAGAGCGCGGCGGCGTTCGCGCCGGCCGACTCGCTGGTGGAGCTGAACATCACCGCCTTCGCCACCAGCGCGGCCCGCGGCGACACGGTGCCCAAGGACTTCGCGCTGCTGGGCGGGCCGCTGGTGGGGATCCCGTCGGTGCGCCCCAACAACCAGATCTACGACACCTTCGGCCTCGCGGCCTTCCTGCCGGAGCCGCGGCTTCGCATCGTCTACACACTGCCGGCCCGGAGCGAGCTGCCATGAGCCGCGCCTTTCGCCTCGGGGCCCTCGCGGCCCTGGCCTTCGCCGTCCAAGCAGGCGGCGCCCAGGCGCAGTCGGTGCTCTCGTCCCGCGGGCTGGGGTACCCCATCGAGCCGGTGGACGCGCGCGCCCGCGGGCTGGGTGGCGTCGCCCTGGGCCTTCCGGAGGCCACCTTCTCGCTGGTGAACCCGGCCGGTCCGGTGGGGCTCGCCACGGCCGCCATCTCGGTGACCTTCCAGCCGGACCAGTACGACGCCACCGCCGGTACGCAGGCCACGAGCGGCAGCACGGCCCGTTTCCCCTCGGTGCAGGCCGTCTTCCAGCCGCGTCCCCGCTTCACGCTGATGGCGGGGTACGGCTCGTTCCTGGACCAGAACTACCGCGCCACCCGCAGCGACTCCATCACGCTGAGCACGGGACGCGTCGCGGTGGAGGAGCGCTTCCGTTCGCAGGGCGCCATCGCGCGCTTCCGCGGCGGGATCGGCTACCGCGCCGGGCCGCGCTTCGCGGTGGGCCTCGCGGTGGACGCCTTCACCGGCGCCGTGCGCGACACCAGCCAGCGCTTCGTGGAGGGGCTGAACCCGGCCGTCAGCGCCACCACGGTCACCTACACGGGCACCGGCATCTCCGTGGGGACGCGCTGGATGCCGGTGGAGGCGCTCAGCTTCGCGGCGGCCGTGTCGGGCGGCGGAAAGCTGAACGCCAGCCCCGACGACTCGACGGTGGCGGAGAAGGACTACTCGCTCCCCGTGACGCTGGACGTGGGCGCCAGCGCCCGCGTGACGGGGAACATGCTGGTCGCCGGCTCCGCCCGGTGGGCCGGCTGGGGCGCGGCCGACGACGACATCACCAACCGCGGCGGCGCGCGCGACGCGCTGAACCTGGCGGGCGGGCTGGAGTACGACGGCTTCACCCTCCTGGGCCAGACGCTTCCGCTGCGGCTGGGTGCCCGCATGGCGCGCCTCCCCTTCCGCTGGGACGGCGCGGACTCGGCGTTCCCGGACGAGCGCGCCATCACCGCGGGTATCGGCGCGCGCCTGGGCCGCGGCGCGGCGATGCTGGACGCGGCGGTGGAGCGCGGCTCGCGCGGCGGCGACGCGGCGGGGTTCGAGGAGCCCTTCTGGCGCGGCTCCCTGTCGGTGACGCTCTTCGCCCGGTGAGCCACTTCGTCCCACGCGGCCCGGTGTCTTCACAGGCGCCGGGCCGCGTTGGCGTTGCGGGGGGGTGATTGGGTTGAGGCCTGGCTGATGGTTGGAAACCGAGCCAGGGCCGGCGGTTGAAACCGCTGCAACAACGGCGGGAAACCTGCCTTCGCAGGTTGGGGGCGGGGGGGATGCCGGCTCACATTGGCCCGGTCGCGCAACCGGGGGTCGCGATTGGTGCCGGTGGCGGGCCCCGGCCCCGCGCAACCGGGGGATGAATCCCCCGGCTGGAACTACGCGAAGGCGGCTGAAGCCGGCTCGTGCATGCAGGCATTTGATCGCGAGTCCGCGAAGGTGGACTTTGCGTGGTTCCAGCCGCGAATTCATTCGCTCCTGGAAGAAACGCCTGGGCGGCGCCGCCATTCGGGACGCACCGGGATCTCGCCCGCGAGTCCGCGCAGGCGGACTTTGTGCTGTTGTTGCCGCGAGTTCACTCGCCTGGGCAAACCCGGGCAAACCCGGTCCAACCCCCGGTTCAAACCCACCCACCATGACCGCACCGACCGAGCCGCGGGGCCTGTTCCTTGCCTTCGAAGGGGTGGAAGGCTCCGGCAAGACCACGCAGGTCCGGCTGCTCTCCGAGTTGCTCGCGGCGCGGGGGCGCGAGGCGGTGGTGGCGCGCGAGCCGGGGTCCACGCCGCTCGGAGAGAGGGTGCGCGCGACCGTGCTGGCGGACCTGGAGCTGGCGGTGCCCGCCCGGAGCGAGCTGTTCCTGATGCTGGCGGCGCGCGCGGCGTTCGTGGACCAGGTGGTGCGCCCCGCGCTGGCGGGCGGGCGGGTGGTGATCGCCGACCGGTTCGAGCTCTCCACCCTCGCCTACCAGGGCGGCGGGCGCGGGCTGCCGGCCGACGAGATCGCCGAATGCAACCGGATCGCCACGGGCGGCGTATCTCCACATGCGACCATCCTCCTGGAGCTCGATCCGGAGGAGGGCGCGCGGCGGCAGAGGTCGGCCGGGATGGATCCCGACCGCATGGAGAGCGCCGGGGCCGAGTTCCATGCCCGCGTGGCCGCCGCGTACCGCGAGATGGCCGGGCGCGTGGCAGGAGTCGTGCGGGTGGACGCGGGAGCGCCGCCCGTCGAGGTCCACGCCAGAGTGGTCGCCGAACTCGCAGCCCGGTTTCCGGAAACCTTTCCGGCAGGCGGGTTTACAAGATAAGCAGCACCAGCCGCGCTTTCCCCGCGGCCTCCCCGCATCGCTCCTTCGGAGGCGGAATGAAGCTCCATCGCACCATTGTCGCCCCCGCGCTGGTGGCCGGCGTCGCACTCGTGTCCGGCGGCTGGCTCCTGCAGCAGGGGAGCCGCGAGGACAGCGTCATCCAGCGCGCGCAGCTCTTCGACGAAGTCGTCCGCTACGTGCAGACGCGCTACGTCGATCCGCAGCCCGCATCGGAGCTGTACCAGAAGGCCATTAAGGGGATGCTCCGTGAGCTGGGTGACCCGCACACCACCTTCATGTCCGCCGAGGAGTACGCGCAGCTCCACCTGGCCACGAGCGGCGAGTACGCGGGGGTGGGGATCCAGATCGCGCCGCGCGACAACTACATCACCGCGGTGGGCGTCCTTCCCGGCACCCCGGCCGAGCGCGCCGGCGTGCGCGTGGGCGACCGCATGATCGAGATCGACGGGCAGGACGCAAAGGGGTGGAGCGACGAGCGGGCGGTCAAGGTGCTGCGCGGTCCCAAGGGCTCGCCGGTCACCATCAAGGTGCTGCGGGTTGGCGTGGACGAGCCGGTCACCTTTCGCATCGTGCGCGACGAGATCCACGTGAAGTCGGTGCCGTACGCGTACATGGCGTCGCCGGGGGTGGGCTACCTCAACCTCACCGTCTTCGCCGAGACGTCGACCGACGAGATCCGCGCGGCCATCACCCGCCTCAAGGGCGAGGGGATGAAGTCGCTGGTGATGGACCTGCGGAACAACCCGGGCGGCCTCCTCAACCAGGGCGTCTCGGTGTCGGACCTCTTCCTGAAGTCCGGCCAGGCCATCGTGGAGACCCGCGCCCGCGACCCGCGCGAGAGCGAGACCTTCCGCGCCCGCGACGACGCGTCGTATGCCGAGCTGCCGGTGATCGTGCTGGTGGACGAGTACTCGGCCAGCGCGGCGGAGATCGTGGCCGGCGCGCTGCAGGACCACGACCGCGCGCTGGTGGTGGGGAGCCCCACGTACGGCAAGGGCTCGGTGCAGTCGCTCTTTCCGCTGTCGGGGGGCAACTTCCTCAAGATGACCACCGCCAAGTGGTACACGCCGGCGGGGCGCTCCATCCAGAAGGAGCACGAGGAAGACGAGGATGGCCTTGCGGCCGAGGACACGGCGGAGGTGAGCCGCTCGGGGACGCCGATGCTGCAGGACACGGCCAAGCGCCAGCCCTTCCGCACCGACGGCGGACGCACGGTGTTCGGCGGCGGCGGCATCGTGCCGGACCTGGAGCTGAAGCAGGACTCGGCCACCGCGGTGGAGCGCGACTTCTTCCGCGCCCTGGCCAAGGACCTGGGGAAGTGGGAGAGCGAGCTGCTGCGCTACGCGGTGGAGTACGGCCGTAATACGCCGGGGCTCACCCCCGACTTCCAGGTGACGGCGGCAATGCGCAACACCCTCTTCGAGCGGATCGCCCGCGCGGGGATCGGGGTGACGCGCGCCCAGTACGACGCCGCCCAGCGCTACGTGGACCTGCGCCTGGTGAACGCCATCGCGCGGGCGCGCTTCGGCGAGAGCGTGGCGGCCCAGCGCAACGACGCCACCGATCGCGTGCTGCAGGAGGCGCTGCGGCTGGCGAGGACCTCTCCAACGCAGGCGGCGCTCTTCCGAGCGGCCGAAGCGGCGCGAAGCAGGCAGCCCGCGACGGCCAGCCGGAGATAAAGAGCGCCGGCAGGTAAAAGCGGCCAGCAGCGGGCAGGGGAGGAGGGGTGCCAAGGTGCCTCTCCTCCTTTATTTTACGGGTCCGCGGAAAACCCCGCGGCGGTGTGTCCCCGGACCAAGCGCGGCGATGACGGAAGCGGTGAGCGTGGTGGAGGTGGTGAGGAACGCGGTGCCGGAGAGCTGGCATCGCGTGCACGTGGCGGTGGTCGATGCGCGCGGGATGCTGCGCGCTTCCACGGGCGACCCGGAGCTGTCCACCTTCTTCCGCTCCTCGTCCAAGCCGATGCAGGCGCTGCCGCTGGTGGACGACGGCGCCGCCGAGCGCTTCGGCATCACCCCCGCCGAGCTGGCGCTCTGCTGCGGCTCGCACTCCGGCAGCGCGCGCCACGTGGCCGCCGCCGAGTCGATCCTGCTCAAAGCCGGCTGCACGGCGGAGGCGCTGGCGTGCGGCGCGCATCCGCCCTTCGACGACCACACGCGGCACGAGCTGGAGGAGGCGGGGCTGGCGCCCGGCCGGCTGCACAACAACTGCTCGGGGAAGCACGCCGGGATGCTCCTCCTGGCCCGGGCCCACGGCTGGGAGACGGAGGGCTATCAGCGCGTGGAGCACCCCGTGCAGGGGCGCATGCTGGCCGAGGTGGCGCGCTGGGCGCAGGTGCCGCAGGAGGCGGTCGGGCTGGGAACGGACGGGTGCGGCGTCGTGACATTCGCCCTGCCGCTGCGCCACATGGCCCTCGCGTACGCCGGCTTCGCGGCAGCGGCGCGCGCGGGCGAGCCCGGCCCCAGCCGCATCGTGGAGGCGATGACCGCGCACCCGGAGATGGTGGCTGGCGAGGGGCGCATCTGCACCGAGCTGACGCGCGTGGCGGGGGGCCGCGTCTTCGCCAAGATCGGGGCGGAGGGGGTCTACTGCGTCGGCGTGCCCGGCGCGGAGCTGGGGATCGCGCTCAAGGTGGAGGATGGAGCGCAGCGCGCCGCCGGCCCCGCCATCATCGCCGTGCTGCGCGAGCTGGACCTGATCTCCGAGGACGACCTGGGGCGGCTGCACACCTTCGTCTTCCCCGAGGTGGTGAACACGCGCGGCGAGACGGTGGGCCAGCTCCGCCCCCGCATCCACCTCACGACGCCGGATGCCTGACGCCGCCCTCCTGCGCCTGGCCGCATCGCTCGGAGCGCGCGACTCCGCCGCGATCCGCGCGGCGATGGAGAGCGCTCTGGATGCCGATCCCGTCGCGGTCGAGGAGGTCCTGCTCCAGTCGCACCTCTTCGTCGGCTTCCCGGACGCGCTGAACGCGCTGGGGCTCTGGCGCGAGGTCAGCGGCCGTCCCGCATCCCCCTCGCTCGGCGAGGACGCGCGGGAATGGGACGCGCGCGGCGAGGCGGTGTGCGCGACCGTCTACGGTTCGAACTACGAGAAGCTGCGTGCCAACGTCCGCTCGCTGCACCCGGACGTGGACGGCTGGATGGTGACCGGCGGCTACGGCCGCGTGATCGGCCGTCCGGGGCTTGACCTGGTGACGCGCGAGCTTTGCATCGCGGCGCTGCTGGCGGTGTGGAACGTGCCGCGCCAGCTCCACTCGCACCTGCGCGGCTCTTTGAATGCCGGCGCGACCGCCGAGCAGGTGGACGAAGCGGTCGAGGCGGCGTGCGCGTTTCTGGACGATGACCGTGCGGAGGAGGTCCGCGCGCTGTGGGGCGCGATCCGGCCCTCACCCCCCGGCCCCCTCTCCCGATAACAGGAGAGGGTGCCCCTCTCGTTATCGGGAGAGGGGGAGCACTGCAACTACGAGGGGCGCGAATGCCCCCTATTCCCTATTCCCTGTTCCCTAGTCCCTAGTGTTTTTAGATCACGCGACGATTCAGGTAAAGGCCGGCGACGGCGGCGGGGGCGAGGTGTCGTTCCGGCGCGAGACGGGGGTGCCGCACGGCGGGCCCAACGGCGGCAACGGCGGCAAGGGCGGCGACATCATCCTGCGCGCCGATCCGCAGCTCACCACGCTGATGGACTACCGTTACCAGCAGCACTACAAGGCGCAGCCGGGCGGACGCGGCCAGGGGTACGACCGCACCGGGCGCGACGGAGAGCCGCTCATCCTGCGCGTGCCGCTGGGCACCGTGGTCAAGGATGACGAGACGGAGGAACTGCTGGGCGAGCTGCTGACTCCCGGCGACGAGGTGGTGGTGGCGAAGGGTGGCCGCGGCGGGCGAGGCAACGCGGCCTTCGCCACGGCCACCAACCAGGCGCCCCGCCGCGCCGATCCGGGCGCGGAGGGCGACGAGCGCCGCATCGTGCTCGAGCTGAAGCTGATCGCCGACGTGGGGCTGGTGGGGGAGCCGAACGCGGGGAAGTCCACCTTCCTCTCCGCCGTCTCGGCCGCCACGCCCAAGATCGCCGACTACCCGTTCACCACCCTCACCCCCAACCTGGGCGTGGTGACGCTGAGCGACCACCGCTCGTTCGTCGTCGCGGACATCCCGGGAATCATCGAGGGGGCGCACGAGGGGAAGGGGCTGGGGCACCAGTTCCTGCGCCACATCGAGCGCACCCGCACGCTGGCGATCCTCATCCCGGCCGACGCGCTGGAGCCGCAGACGGAGTACGACCGGCTGCGCGAGGAGCTGTCGCGCTACTCGGAGGAGCTCGCGGCCAAGCAGCACTGCGTCGTCTTCAGCAAGGCGGACCTGCTTCCGCCCGACTGGGAGCAGCCGCGGGTGGATGCGCCCGAGGCGTGGGGGCAGTTCGTGATCTCATCCGTCGCGCGGCGCGGGCTGGACGCGCTTCTCGAAGGGTTGTGGACGCACGCCGCGCGCGTGGTGGCCGAGGAGATCGCCGCGGGCGAAGAGCCCGAGCCCTGGCGCCCCTGACCCACGCATGCCGCTCGATCCCGCCGCGCTGGAGCCGCTCCTCCGGCTGGCCGTGGTCCCGCGCATCGGGCCCGGCCGCATCGGCACCCTCCTGGCCCGCTTCGGTACGGCGGAGCGCGCGCTGAACGCATCCGTCTCGGCCGTCGCGGCGCTCCCCGGCTTCGGCGCGGAGATGGCTCGCCGCGTGGCGGAGGCGGGGTCGCCGGCGGGGCGCGAGCGGGCCCGCTACGCGCAGCAGCTCATGAACCGCGTCGGCGCCGTCGCCATCACGCCGGACGACGCGGCGTACCCGGCCGCCTTCCGCCTCCTTCCCGATGCGCCGTTCCTGCTCTTCGCCAGCGGCCGGCTGGAGCTGCTGGGGACGGCGGGGATCGGCGTCGTCGGCACGCGCGCGCCCACGCCGTACGGGCGCCAGGCCGCATCGTCTCTGGCGGCGGACCTGGTGCGGGCCGGCTACTCCATCGTCAGCGGAATGGCGAAGGGGATCGACGCCGCCGCGCACGCCGCCGCACTGGACGCGGGCGGCGCGACGGTGGGCGTGCTGGGGCAGGGGATCGACCGCGTCTATCCGCCCGAGAACCACCGCCTCTTCGCCCGCATGCGCGAGCGCGGCCTCCTCGTCACGGAGCTCGCTCCCGGCGAGGACCCGAACGCGGGCAACTTCCCCCGCCGCAACCGCCTGATCGCCGCGCTGAGCGACGGCGTGCTCGTGGTGGAGATGGGCGAAAGGAGCGGCGCGCGGCACACGGTGGAGTACACGCTGGAGCTGGGGCGCGAGGTCTTCGCCGTCCCGGGCCCCATCGGCTCCGCGGCGAGCGCGGGCACCAACCAGCTCCTCAAGGAAGGCGCGCGCCTCGTCACCTCCGCGCACGACATCCTCGAAGAGCTGCGCGGCGTCGGCCACCCCGCGCCCGTTCCTCCACCACCCGCGCCGCCTCCGGATCTCCCGCCACAGGAGGCGGCCGTCTTCGCCCTCCTCCACGGCGAGCCCCGCCACGTCGACGAGCTGGCCACCGCCGCGTCTCTTCCCACCGGCACGCTCCTCACCGCGCTTCTCAGCCTCGAGCTGCGGGACCTCGCCGAGTCGCTCCCCGGCAAGCAGTTCCGCCGCCGCTGACCATCGGAGAGTTTCCGCACGTGCCGGTTCGCCAGCTACGTACGCACGCCCAAGTACACTTCAGGACAATGTCATTGCACATCCTGAAAATCTGACGTACACTGCGGTCGCGGCGTGGATGAACGCCGGGGTGCCCTCCACGAAAAGGAAGCATGGCAACGTTACACGCAGCCGCCCACCGACGCATCGCGCGCGCGCAGGCCCACGCGGGCAGCGCGATGGCAGTCCTGCTCATGGCATGGCTCGCCACGGCGTGCGCGGGCGCCGCCTCACCGACCCCCGATGTGATCGCCGCGCCTCCCGCGGCGGCACCGACGGCGCACGCGTCGCTGGCGACCACCGGGTCCGAGTTGCAATCTTGCGTGGAACGGGGCTCCGGCCCGCCGAGCACCAGCGGGGTCAACGCTGCACCCCCCGCCGACACTATGCACCGCGGGATGCGCATCGCGGGGGCGCCCCCGGGGTTGGGGCAGTACGCGGCCGATGCGCCCTGGTTCATCAATGGCGAGGCGATTACCGTCGGAGGATCCCGGTACGTGAAGTCCGCCCGGTCGAACGTGTTCGGTGCATCGTCGGTCAAGCGCTTCGGGGAATACGAGCAACATGGCGTGGCGATCTACATCGACGCGGGGATGTCCGGCACCCGCCACATGCCGCCCGTCGTGTACGTGCCGGTGCGCCCAGGCTGCGAGTTCCACTTCTACGACCGAGTCTTCACCGCGAACGACACGTGAGACGCCCTCGCTGAGCGGCGCCGCAGGACCGAGGCGTGCCGGAGCGTGGCACGCCTTCAGTGCATTCGATCATGACACAGGCCGCTCGGGACGCGTGTACAACGTGCCCGAGCGGCCTCGCGTCAGCTAGCGGATCACCCTGGCTGTTGCTGAAAGTTGAAGGAATCGAGGCCCTACGATGCCCGCCCCGGCACGAGCCGTCGGATCACCGCGAACTCCCCCGCCCGGAAGAACCGCGTCAGCAGCAGCAGCGCGGGAAACGCGAGGAGTAGCAGCAGCTTGGCCGCCGCACCGAGGGCGGAGCCGGGCTCGATCGCACGCGGCAGGAGCCAGTGGTCCGTCGCGAAGATGGCGCCCGCGATGGCGCCCAGGTGCACCAGCCGGAACCATTCAAACGGGACCGGGAAGACGCGGTTCGCCGCCCGCGCGCCCAGCGCCGCCATCAGCGCGTACGATGCGGGGGTCGCCCACGCCACGGCGACCATCCCGAACCGCGCGCCTACCATGCACAACCCGAGGTTCACCAGCGCGCCCGCGCCCGCGATCCACGGCAGCACGCCCGTCCTGCGCTCCACGTACAGCCCCGCCGTCACCACCGCGTACACGCCGCTGAACACGTAGCCCAGCAGGATCACCGGGACGATGGAGAGCCCCAGCCAGTACGCCGGCGTGCGCGGGAAGTGGTAGACGGCCGGGATGCTCACCAGCACGGGCAGGAAGAGCGATACCGCCAGCAGGACGCCACTGCACACGATCATCAGTGCCGTCAGCACGCGCGAAAAGAGCTGCGGCGCTCCGGGCTGCTTCGCCTGCGTGAGCGAAAAGGGCGTCCACGCCATGCGGAACATCTGCACGACGAGGAGCATCGCCACGCCCAGCTTGTAGTTGAAGGAGTAGATGCCGACCGCGTCCTTGGTGTCCATCCCGTACACGGCGCGCGCGGTGGCGTCGGGGAGGGCGTTCAGGACCATGCGGTCGCCGTTCTCCACCAGCGCCACCGCCAGCGCCGCGGGAATCAGCGGCAGGGCGTAGCGCCAGAGCGGCCCCCACTCCGCGCCCCGCAGCGTCGCGGGGCGGAAGAGGCGCAGGATGATGGGGAGCATCAGCAGCAGGACGGCGAGGTTGGCGACCAAGTTGGAGAAGAAGATCGCCGACACGTCCCAGTGCAGCACCCCGATCAGCACCACGTTCAGCGCGATGCTCGCCCCCGCGAAGAGCAGCTTCAGCACGGCGTAGCGCTTCGCCTGGTTGCTCATCCGGAGCTGTGCGTACGGGACGGTCAGGAGCGCGTCCGTGTACACGATGGCCAGGATGTAGCGCACGGCGTAGACGGGGAGCTTCACCAGCTCCGCCAGCCAGGGCGCGGCCACCCATCCCAACGCCAGCCCCGCCGCCCCCACCGCCGCAATGGTGCCGAACGACATGCTGAAGGTGCGCTGCCGCGTCGTCAGGTCCGCGTCGCGGGTGGCCGCAGCGCCGCGCATGTACGCCACCTCCAGCCCCAGGAGGAAGACCAGCGACGCGAGCGGGATGTAGGTGTATACGACAGACTGCACCCCGTTGTCCGCGGGGGTGAAGGCGTAGGCGTAATACGGCGTCAGCAGGTAGCTGAGGAAGCGGCCCACGATGGAGCTGAGCCCGTACACAAGCGACTCGGACCCGAGCCGCCGCAGACGCGCGCCGAAGCCGGGGCCCGCGGACGGCGCGGCGACCCCGGAGCCCTCGGCCAGCGGCGCGGCGGATTCGTTGGCTTCGCTCACCGGAGTGCGCGCTGCGAGAGGAGCGGTTCGTTCAACGGATGATTCCGGTGTGGGAGGTATCGTCCGCGACGCCCTTTGCGAGCCTCGTGCCGCGCGGAACGTCCGGCGTGCTGCGGTGTCCCTGAGGTCCACCCGTCGCAAGGAGAGATCGTTGTCGTCTGGCCCATCCGCGCTGTACGTCCACGTTCCGTTCTGCGTGCGCCGTTGCTCGTACTGCGACTTCGCCGTGCAGGCCACGCGCGAGGCGCCCACGGCCGAGTGGCTCGACGCCATCGTTGGCGAGATGCGCCTGCTGGTGGACGAGCGCGGGTGGACGGAGCCGCTCGCGCTGGACACGGTCTACATCGGCGGCGGCACCCCGTCGCTCCTCGGGCCCGGAGCGATGGCGGAGCTGCGCGAGCGGCTGGCCCCCTTCGCCACCTGGAGCGACGCGGCGGAATGGGCGTGCGAGGCGAACCCGGAGAGCTTCACCGCGGCCACCGCCTCCGATTGGCGCGCGGCCGGCGTCAATCGCATCTCGCTGGGCGCGCAGACGTTCCACGAGCCCGCGCTGCGCTGGATGGGGCGGATGCACGGCGTCGATGGCCCGCGCCGCGCGATGGACGCCGCACGTGAGGCGGGCTTCGGCAACGTGAGCGTGGACCTGATCTTCGGCCTCCCGCAGCGCCTGGGCCGCGACTGGGGCGCGGACCTCCACCACGCGCTCACGCTGGAGCCGGAGCACATCTCCCTCTACGGCCTCACCGCGGAGGCCGCCGCGCCGCTGGGCCGCTGGGTTCTCGAGGGCCGCGAGACGCTCGCCGACGACGACCGCTACGCCGACGAGTACCTCCTTGCGCACCGCCACCTGACCGCGGCCGGCTTCCGCCACTACGAGGTCTCCAACTTCGGCCTTCCCGGCCGGGAGTCGCGCCACAACGGCGTCTACTGGACGGGCGCACCCTACGCCGCCCTCGGCCCCGGCGCGCACGCCTTCTACCCGCCGCTGCGCCGCTGGAACGTGCGAAGCTGGGACACCTACCGCGACTCCATCGCCGCCGGCCGCCTCCCGGTCGACGACGAGGAGACGGTGGACGACGAAACGCGCGCGCTGGAAGGAGCGTGGCTCGGTCTTCGCACGGACTCCGGCTACCCTCTCGCCGCCGCCTGCGACGCCGAGCTCCGCCTCGCCGCCGCCTGGCGTGCGCGGGGGCTGGCGCAGGGGGATGATGCGATCCTGCGGCTGACGGCTGAGGGGTGGCTGCTGCTGGATCGCCTGGCGGTGGAGCTGGCCGAAGCGGCGGAGGGGCGGGCGGTGCTGGCGGGATGAACCCGGGCGTAGAGGCACGGCAAGGGTGGGCGGACACGCAGGTCCGCCCCTACGAGGTGCCGTGTGGGCGGCGTGGGTGGTGCGTATGGGCGGGCGGCGGACCCCGGGAGGGCACGGGCAGCCACGCGGGGCTGCCCCTACGGGGTTTGGTGCGGCGGGGGCAGAGGGCGGTGTAGCGCGTGACACGGGCGCGATAAATCACGCCCCTACAGGCATCGGCGACAGGCAAAGGAAATCCGCCCCCTCTCTCGAGGACAGGAGGGCGCAGCCCTCTCCTGTTATCGGGAGTGGGGGCAGCGAGGAACGAGCGGGGGTGAGGGCCTCCTCCCCCCGGCATTGCGCCCCGCCCCCCGAACCGCGAAATTCAACGGGTTTTCCAGCGTTTTCCACGGGCCACGGACCCATGACCGAGCAGCCGCTCAGCGAGCGCGAGCACGAGGTGCTGGAGGCGGTGATCCGCACGTACGTGGAGACCGCCGAGCCCGCCGGGAGCCGCATGGTGGCCCGGCGCTTCGGGCTGGGGATCTCTCCGGCCACGGTGCGCAACACCATGAGCGACCTGGAGGAGAAGGGCTACCTCTTCCACCCGCACACCTCCGCCGGCCGCGTCCCCACCGACCTGGCCTACCGGCTGTACGTGGACGTGCTCATGTGCCGCACCCCGCTCACCTCCGGCGAGGAGCTCGCCATCCGCCGCGAGCTGGCGGCCGGGGCGGGGGAGGGGGCGGCCATCGAGCAGCTGGTGCGCAGGGCCGCGCAGGTGGTGGGGCTGCTCACGCAGGAGCTTGGGGTGGCGATGGCGCCGCGGCTGGACGAGGCCGTGCTGGAGCGGCTGGACCTCGTGCCGCTCGGCGAGGCCAAAGTGCTCCTGGTGCTGCGCCTGCGCGCCGCCGGGGTGCGCACCATCTACGTGGACGTGCCCACGCTCATCGCGCCCACGACGCTGGAGTCGGTGGGGCGGGTGCTGAACGAGCGGCTGGGCGGGCTCACGCTGGGGGAGATCCGCGCCACCCTCCCCGAGCGGCTGCGCGACACCGTATCATCCGGCCGCGGCGAGGCGGAGCTGCTCAACGTCTTCATGCAGCAGGCCGACGAGTGGTTCGCGGCGCCCGCGCACGGCGACGCGGACCTGCACCTGGGGCGCGCCTCGGTGCTGGCCGACCAGCCGGAGTTCGCCAGCGGCGACCGGCTGCGCGCCCTGATGGAGCTCACCGAGCGGCGCGACCTCCTCAAGCGAGTGGTGGGGACGCGCGCGGCCGGCGGCCTCAACGTCACCATCGGCGTGGAGCACGACGACCCGGCGCTCTCCAACTTCACCCTGGTGACCTCCGAGTACCGTTCCGGCGACCTCAAGGGCGTCATCGGGGTGATCGGGCCCACCCGGATGCCGTACGAGCGCGTGGTGGCGCTGGTGGACACCACTTCGACGCTAATTTCCGAACTTCTCGGCTGATTAAAGCCGCTGCGCAGATAATGGGATGAGAGACTACTACGAGATTCTTGCGGTGGAGCGTACCGCGGACGGCGAAGCAATCAAGAAGGCGTACCGCAAGCTCGCCCTCCAGTACCACCCCGACCGCAACGGCGGGGACAAGGAGGCGGAAGAGAAGTTCAAGGAGGCCACCGAAGCGTACGAGGTGCTCCGCGACGCCGACAAGCGCTCCACCTACGACCGCTTCGGCCACGCGGGCGTCAAGGGACGCGCGGGCGGCGGCGGGGGGCAGCAGTACGGCGGCTTCGGCTTCGAGGACGCGCTCAACATCTTCATGCGCGACTTCGGCGGCTTCGGCGGGCTGGAGGACCTCTTCGGCGGCGGGGCGGGGCGCGGGCGCGGCGGGGCGCAGCGCGGCAAGGACCTGCAGATCAAGCTGACCGTCACCCTTCCCGAGGTGGCCAGCGGGGTCAAGAAGACGGTCAAGATCCGCGCGCTGGACGCCTGCTCCAAGTGCAGCGGCGCCGGCTCCGAAGACCCGTCCGGTCCCACCACCTGCCCGGGGTGCCAGGGGGCGGGGCAGGTGCGCCGGGTGCAGCGCAGCGTTTTCGGCCAGTTCGTCAGCGCCAGCGTCTGCCCGCAGTGCCAGGGCGCGGGGCAGATCATCAAGAACCCGTGCAAGAAGTGCGGGGGCGACGGCCGCGAGCGCGGCGAGCAGACGCTCGAGATCCAGATCCCGGCCGGCGTCAGCACCAACAACTACCTGACCCTGCGCGGCCAGGGGAACGCGGGCCCGCGCAACGGACCGCGCGGCGACGTGATCGCGGTGATCGAGGTGGAGGACGATCCGCGCTTCGAGCGCGAGGACACCGACCTCGTCTTCGACCTCCCGCTCTCCTTCAGCGCCGCGGCGCTGGGGCAGGAGGTGGACGTCCCCACCGTGTACGGCGACGAGCGCGTGCGCATCCCCGCCGGCACCCAGAGCGGCGACGTGCTCACGCTCCGCGGCAAGGGCCTTCCGCAGCTCGGCGGAGGCCCCAAAGGCGACCAGCACGTCCGCATCCACGTGTGGACGCCGACGGAGCTTTCCGCCGAGCAGGAGGAGCTCTTCCGCCGCCTCGCAGAGCTTGAGGGCCCCGTGCCGACCGGCGACCGGCCGACCGGTTTCTGGAGCCGGGTCAAGGACGTGTTCGCCGCGTGAGCGCTCCCGACCGCTGGCTCGTGCTGTCGGTGCGGCTGGAGGATCCCGATCTGCGCGCGCTGGCCGGCGAGGCGCTCGTCGGGCTCGGCGCCGGGGCGGTGCAGGAGACGACCGACGCGCTCGTCACCTACCTCGCGCCGCCCGAAGACCCGGACGCGCTCGTCGAACAGGCGCGCGCCGCTCTCGCGGACGCGCTGCCGGACGGCGCATCTCCCGAGCTCTTGTGGCACTGGCAGGAGAACGAGGACTGGGCCCGCACCTGGAAGCAGGGGCTGGCCCCGCGCGTCCTGTCGCCGCGCCTGGTGGTGAAGCCGACGTGGACGGAGTGGGACGCCGCCCCCGGCCAGATCGTGCTCGACGTGGATCCGCAGATGGCGTTCGGGACCGGCGAGCACGCCACCACGCGCGGCTGCCTCCGCCTGCTCGACCGCGTGGTGCGCGAGGGTGACCGGGTGCTGGACGTCGGCTCCGGCTCCGCCATCCTCGCCATCGCGGCGGTGCGGCTCGGCGCGGCGGAGGCGGTCGCGGTGGAGTACGATCCCGACGCCAACATCAACGCGCTGGAGAACATCGAGCAGAACGGCACCGCCGGCCGCGTCCGCATCGTGGAGGCACTCGCCGAGCCGGGGATGATGGCGGAGCTGGGCCGCTTCGACCTGGTGCTCGCCAACATCCTGAGCGGCGTCATCCGCCCGCTCCTCCCCGCCTTCCGCGACGCGCTGGGCGGTGGACCCGACGGGCGGCTGATCGTGAGCGGCATCCTCCTCAGCGAGCACGCCGACGTCCTGCGCGACGCCGAGGCCGCCGGCTTCCGCATGCAGACCACCGACGAGGAGGACGAGTGGTGGAGCGCCCTCCTGGTGCCGGTCGCATCCTCCGCGAGAACTCCATGACCGACTGCATCTTTTGCAAGATCGCCGCGGGTGAGATCCCGTCGAAGCTGGTGTACCAGGACGAGCACGTCGTCGCCTTCCCGGACATCCACCCGGCGGCCCCGGTGCACGTGCTGGTGGTCCCCCGCAAGCACGTCCAGTCCGTCGCCCACCTCGCGGACACGGACCTGGAGCTCGCCGGCCGCCTCCTCCTCGCCGCGCGCAGCGTCGCGCAGCAGGCAGGCGTCGCGGATACCGGCTACCGCGTCGTCATCAACATCGGCGACGAGGGCGGCCAGACGGTGCCGCACCTGCACCTCCACGTCATCGGCGGCCGCCAGCTCACGGGGCACGGCACGGCCTGACACAGAGGCACAGAAAAAAGGCTCACGCAAAGGCGCGAAGACGCGAAGGAAAGTATTGGAAGTACTTTCTTTGCGCCTTTGCGCCTTCGCGTGAGGCTCTTTTTTTCGTGCACACGTATTCCCGAGAAACCGTGTCAAGCGGCTTCGCGGATCGGCAGGACGAGCTGCTCGCGGCTGGATGCTTCGGGCGCGATGTCGATGGTCGCCCGCGCGATCTGGCCGGCGGTGAAGGCGCGGAGCAGGACGCCCAGCGCACGCTCGGGGGAGTACTCCGGCACGCCCACGCGCTCGATCTCGGCGGCGTTTGTCCAGTCCAGCTTCCACCCCTCCAGCATGCTCAGGAACCCGTCGAGCGCGCGCGAGGGCGTGGGGTAGGCCGCGGGGCGGATCTGCGGCTCCGTCCAGATGCGGCTCCCGGGGCGAGCCCGCGCGGCTGGCGGCACGAAGACGCGGCGCAGCGCACGCCGGCTCCCCAGCTTTCGCTCGATCCGGCAGAGCGCCGCGTACTTCAGCCGGCGCGCCTCGATGGTCTGCGGCGCCTCCAACTCGCGCTGGAGCTGCTCGGCCGCGCGGGCGAGCTGCTCGGGGGTGAGCGCGGAGAAGTCGCGGATCGTCTCCGGCGCGTCCAGGTTGGGTGCGGCGGCGCTGCGCTTACGGGGTCGGCCCATGGTCACCTGGCTCGTGCGTGTGGCGAATTCGCTCGGCTGGAGACATCGGAGGAGGGCAGGGCGTGTGCCGTTGGCGGTTTGTAAGCTGTATCCATACAACGAAAAAGCGGCCCGGCAACGGATGCCGGGCCGCCCTTCAGGAGCCGGACGCGCTACTTCGAATCGGCCTGCATGTAGACCTCCTCGAACGGCTGCAGCACCACCCAGCCGTTCCCCTCGAAACGAAGCTGGATTGACTCGCCGCTCCCGCGCCCGATCAGCGTCTTGAAGGAGATGTCGGTGTGGATGCCCGGCGTCAGGTCGCCGGACCAGGCGACGGTGGCGTTGGGGTCGGTGAAGACGGGCTGGCCGGGCGTCACGCGCAGGGTGATGGGGTTGTAGTGCGTCGTGATCGCCACCATCCCCGGCCCGCTGACGCGGATGTTGAAGAGCCCGCCGGACGCCATCCCCGCCACGCGCCGCATCATCTTGATCTCGTAGCTCATCCCGTCTTCCAGCGCCAGCAGGTCGTTGCCGTTCACGAAGATGGTCTCGCCCGCGCCCAGGTTCAGCACCTGGATGCGCTTGCCGGCCTCGGCCAGGTACACTCGGCCGCGGCCCTCCATCTTCATGAGCGTGGCGCCCTCGCCGGTAACCATCTTCTTGAGCAGGTTGCCCAGCCCCTGCTCCAGCGCCCCCTGCCGCGTGAACTTGACGGCGCCCACGTAGCCGATCATCGCGCCCATCTTGCACCACACGCGCCCGTCGAGGTTCACCTCCAGCGTGTACGGGTTCTCCATCTCGAACTTGCCACGAGCGTCCTCCTTCTGGCTGGTGGCGGCGACGAACTCGTGTACGGTCTGGACGGGCATGGACTCTCCTGGCGTGTTGGGATCGCTCGGTGGGGCAGGGTGCTCGGGCGGCCGCGGCGGGGAGCCGCGCGCGGGTCAGCCGTCGCCGCGCTCGCCCCCCTCCGCCGGTACGGCCATGCTCTCGGGCGACATCGCCGCGCGCAGCTCGCGCATGGCCGCCGATGCGCTGCCGCCCGCGCGGGCCGCGCGCCCGGCCAGCACGCGCAGGATGTCGTCCCAATCCGTGTTGTCGGGAAGGCTCTGGATCAGCCGCAGGGCTTCGCTCTTAGGATTCATCGGGCTGCGATGGGGAAAGGGCGGGTTCCGAACAAAGGCCGAAGATACCGGCTCTCCGGTTCCCGCACAAGCGTCGTGTGGTGCGTGCCCAAGGAACGCGGCCCCCGGCACCGAAGCGCCGGGGGCCGCATCGCAAGAGCGGTTCCCGCGGCTAGACGCCGGCGGGCTCGCCCAGCGGCTCGTAGGCGGTGATGTACCCCGCCATCGCCGACGCCGCCACGGTGTAGGGCGAGGCCAGGTAGAGCTGCCCCGGCCCCGAGCGCCCGGGGAAGTTGCGGTTGATGGCGCTCACCGTCACGTCCGTCGGCTTACGGCTGACGCCCGGGCCCGCGTTGATGCAGGCGCCGCACGACGGCTCGATGAAGGTGGCCCCCACCGCCTCGAAGACGCGGTCGTACCCCTGCTCCTGGCAGTACGCGTACACCTCCTGCGAGCCGCACTGGATGTAGAGCTGCACGTGGTCCGGCTTGCGCTCGCCGCGCTCGTGCGCCTCGCGCAGGACGCGGGCGTACATGTCCATGTCCTCCTTCTTCCCGGCCGTGCAGCTCCCCGCGTACGCGATGTCGATGCGCACCGTCTCCGCCATCTCCTCTACGTACATCCCGTTCCCCGGGTCGCCGGGAAGCGCGATCATGGGGCGGAGCCGCGACGCGTCGATCTCGATCGTCTTCACGTACTCCGCGCCCTCATCCGAGAAGAGCCCCTCGCAGAGCGCCTCGGCCTCGGCGCGATCCATCCCGCGTTGCTGCACCAGGTACTCCACCGTCTTGGCGTCCGGCGCCACGAGGCCGGTGAAGGCGCCCACCTCGGCCGCCATGTTGGTCATGGTGGCGCGCTCGTCCACGGAGAGCGACTCCACGGCCGGCCCGGCGTACTCGATGATCTGGCCGATCGCGTGCCCGTCCTTGATGTACGGGTGGCGCAGGATCTCCAGCATGAAGTCCTTGGCCGTCACGTTCTCAGGCTTCTCACCCGTCACGACGACGCGGAACGACTTCGGCACCTCGACGCGCACGTCCTTGGTGATCCACGAGTTGAAGATCGCCGTCGTCCCCACGCCGAACGCCACGCACCCCACCGCCCCCGCGTGCGGCGTGTGGCTGTCCGAGCCGATGATGACGTGGCCGGGAAGCGCGTACGCCTCCAGGATCTTGCTGTGGCAGATCGCCTCGGAGCCGTGCTTCCCGTGCCCCAGCTCGCCGTACAGCCGCACCCCCTGCTTCTCCGCGAACTCGCGCTGCTTCACCTCGAGCTGGTTCGCCACGTCCAGCAGCCCGAGCTGCACGCGCTCCGGCGACATGGCGTCCTTGAGGAAGGTCAGGTGGTCGCGGAAGAAGAGGATCGACTCCGGCTCCAGCACCCGCTCGTCCGGCCCCACCAGCTGCTCGAAGAAGATGGCCGACATCGGCGTCACGTACTCGTGGCTGAAGCGGATGTCCGTCTGCACGAATCCCGAGTCGCCCGGCTGCACCCACTCCACGCCGATCTCGCCGCGCGCCAGGTCCTTGACCCAGTGCCGCGCAAAGATCTTCTCCGCGATCGTCATGGGGCGCGCCCGGCGGCCGTGCGCGTGCCCCTCGGGCGCCGTCAGCTTGTCCGACTCCACGTTGGACGTCGACGTGGCCACGAACTGCGCCGCCGCGTAGTCCACGCCGGTGTCCGGCCCGGGGCCGGGAAGGTTCCCCTCGCCGCTCCCGCGCATGGCGCGCACGTCGTCCGCGTCGGTGGGGGCGGGCGCGTCGCCGGGCATCCCGTGGTGGCAGGAGATGGGCGGCGTGTTCACCTTCCCCTGAAGACGAGCCACGTTGTAGTTGAAGAGCCCGCCGTGCTCGATGATCCCGCGCGTGATTTCGTCCGCCCCGTCCGTGAACTCGGTGAGCGGGATCGTCTCGCCGCTGCGGATGCGCTCCACCAGCTCGAAGTTGGTGGAGGTGAGGACGCCCAGGTTCTGGCAGTTCTCGCGGTAGATGCGCTCGATGTTCTCGGCGATCACCACCTTGATCCCGGCCATCATCTCCGCGTACGGGCTCTGCTCGCGCGACGACCCCTTGCCGCGCCGCCGCCCGCTGACCGAGGCCACGAAGCCGCCCTTCTTGACGCTCCCCTGCTTGATGGGGAACTGGTCGCCGGCCTTGAGCCCCAGGTACGGGAACTCGCCCAGCGTCTCGTCGAAGTAGTAGCAGATGTACGCCGGCGTGATCTCGTCGGTCGAGATGTTGTCGCGCAGCAGTGCGCGCACCTCGTCGGTCAGCTCGACGTCCTCGCCCTCCAGCTGGCGGCGCACCAGCTCGGGGTCGTCCACTAGGAAGAGGATGCGCCCTTCCAGCCGTACCTCCGGCGGAAGCGTTTCGATCGTACGGGAAAGAAGCGATTCGATCATCGGAATTTCCGTGTCCAGGATGGTGCGTTTTGGCTGCGCGTAAGATGGACCGAACGGGCGTTCGAGGCAACCCGCGCCCGGCTCGTCAGCGGGGTTCCGATCTCACGTGATGCGGCGTGACCGGGGAGGCGTGGGGAATGCGAGGCGTAGCAGGCTGCGGAGCCGGTCGCGGTACAGCCGAAGCTGGTCGAACGAGATATCCACCGGCTCACCCACGCTCCACCCGAACGTCGATCCCGCGGCCGCCATCCGGTTGATCCCGCTCTGGTCCATTCGCCGGACGCCGTGCGCCAGTGCGTTGCGGACCACCGCGACCTCCACGAGCCCCGCTTTGCCGTCCAGCACGTCGCCCCACGTCCGCCCGATCGTGCGCAGGAGCCGCTGCGCCCAGTCTTCGATTCCGCCGAGGTCGCGGGTGCTGAGCCCGAGATAATCCGCCGCCTGGCTTTCCGCGAGCGTGTAGCTGTAGATCAGAATTGCACCGTGGAGCAGCCGCTCGTCCCCCAGCGCACGGATGTGATCGTCGAGCGACACGCGGTAGCGCGCCGGACCGCTGACGGTGTGGATCCGCGCCGTGGACCGGTCCGCGAGCTCCAGGTTGTGCCAGAGTGCCTGCTCGCGTGCGAAGGCGATGCGGGTACTGTTGAGGAACCGGGTGGTACGGCCCCATTCGCTCCACATCTGACCTGCCCCGCTGGAAGAAGGTTGTATGATCGCCGTTCCATAAATCGGAATACCCCGTAGCGCCGGAAGCGGGCTGCCGTGCCTTGAATACTGAAGCGGACCTATGTATCTTTCTCGGTCTGTAGGGGGCGTTAGCTCAGATGGGAGAGCGCCGCATTTGCAATGCGGAGGTCATCGGTTCGATCCCGATACGCTCCATTTTCACAGGACAGCCCGCGGGACGGCACTTTGCCGCTCCGCGGGCTTTTTGTGGCACGCGGCTGGGGTCGTGAATGCGGAACTGATTCTTGTTAGACGAAGCGGCGCGCAGCGTGCGGGTGCGCACAGTCACGCCCGCGAACCCCAGCCAACACAGGAGCGCTCGATGTCTCTCACCCGCCGCGACTTCCTCGCCACCTCCGCAGTCACGCTCGGCGCCTTCGCTGGGCACCCGTTTCGCCTGCTGGCGCAGGCGGCGCAGCAGCCGGTGTTCACGCCGATTCGGCGCAACGTCGGCACGTTTACGATGCGCGGAGGGACCGTGGGGTGGCTCGTGAACCCGCGCGGCGTCGCGGTGGTGGACACGCAGTTCCCGGCGGAGGCGCGGGCGCTGCTGGCGGGGCTGCAGGAGCGGTCGCGCAACCGGGGCGTGGACGTGCTGATCAACACGCATCACCACGGGGACCACACGGGCGGCAACGGTGTGTTTCGCGGTGTGGCGCGGCGGGTGGTGGCGCACGGGATGGCGGACCAGCATATGCGGCGCGCCCCGCAGCCGCCGCAGCCGCCGCAGCCGCCGCAGCAGGCGCAGCCCGCGCAGCAGCCGCCAGCCCAGCCGGCCCCTCCACCGCCGCTTTACCCGGACACCATCTTTTCGCACACGTGGTCCACCGCGGTCGGCGACGAGCGCATCGTGGCGCGGCACTACGGGCGCGGGCACACGAGCGGCGACGCAGTCATCACCTTCGAGCGCGCGAACGTGGTGCACGTGGGCGATCTCGGCTTCCACCGGCGCCACCCCGTGGTGGACCGCGCGGCCGGCGCCTCGATGCGCAACTGGGCGCGGCTGCTGCGCGAGGTTGTGGACTCGCACGCGCGCGACACCATCTACATCTTCGGCCACGCCAAGGAAGGGCTGCCGGTCACCGGGAGCGGGGCCGAGCTGCTGCAGTTCCGCGACTACCTGCAGGCGGTGCTCGCGTTCGTGGAGCGGCACGTGGCGGCGGGGCGCTCGCGCGAGGAGATCCTGGCGATGCGCGCGGCGCTCCCCGGCTTCGAGGCGTGGGGGCCGTTTGGGCAGGCGGGCGCGCGCGACCCGATCAGCGTGGCGTACGAGGAGGTGACCACGGGAGCGTAGGCGCGGGTGGACCGGGCGACGAACAATCGAGAATAGACTGCATAGAGGCACTGAACGAAACCTCAGTGTCTCTGTGGCTTCCTCGCGACGTGCTGCTCGGCCGTAGCTCCTTCCTGGAGTTGATTTTTAGATAGATCTAAATTATAGTGTCGATGTTTCTAAACTAGCGAACTGCGTCGAGCGCACAGTCTTGGATGGAGCAGTCATGGAACGCGCAATCGAGTACGTCGCGGCGATCAACTGCATCGTGATCGGGCTGTCGCACGTGGTGCAGCCGCGCGCGTGGGCGGAGTTCTTCGTTTGGCTACGCGCAAAGGGCGCGGCGGGGAGCTTCGCGAACGGCTTTTTGAGCCTGTCGTTCGGGTCGTTGATCGTGGGATTCCACAACGTTTGGGTGGGAATCCCCGCCGTGCTCACCTTGCTGGGGTGGGCGCAGGTGGCGAAGAGCGTGGTCGCGTTCGTCCATCCGCAGGCGGGATTGCGGAGCATGGCGAGGGTCACACCCGAAGATGCGCGGATCTTCGTCGTGCCCGGAGCCGTGCTGCTGGGGATCGGCGGATTGCTCGCGTACCATCTCGTCGCTTAGGCGGGGACCGCGGCCGCAGGCTCCTGACGCTCTGGACGGGCGGCGGGGGCGCGGTGTAGATTCGCGGGCGAAGGTCTGGATCGGGCCGGGGTCCATCGTCGTGGTGGGCCCTTTTTCGTATTGGAGCGCGAGGCGGCATGGAGATCTTCAAGGAGTTCACCTTCGAGGCGGCGCACCGGCTACCCAACGTTCCGGAGGGGCACAAGTGCGCGCGGCTGCACGGCCACTCCTTCCGCGTGAAGCTGTACGTGAGCGGCCCGGTGGATCCGCACGCGGGGTGGGTGATGGACTTCGCGGGGCTCAAGCGCGCCTTCCGCCCGCTGTACGACGTGCTGGACCACAATTACCTCAACGACATCGAGGGGCTGGAGAACCCCACCAGCGAGAACCTCGCGCGGTAGATCTGGGCGCGCCTTCATCCCGCGCTGCCCGGCCTCAGCAAGGTGGCGGTGCGGGAGACGTGCACCTCCGGGTGCGTGTACCGCGGCGATTGAAAAAGCGTCACACAGAGGTCACAGAGAGAAACCGCAAGCCGCGGAGGAACTACTTTCGGTTCCTCTTGCCGTCCCCCCTCTGTGGCTCTGTGTGAGGCGCTGTTGTACTCCGTTGCATCGGAATAGTGTGGCACTCGCGCCCCAGCCCCCCTCCGCAACCCCGTCCGATTGACATACAACCCGTTTGTTAGCATATTGTTACATCTGTTCGTTGCCAGTATGCGGGAAACGGTATATCGTTGTGCGCGCGGATCGGGGAGGCCTCCAGGCTGAACCGACCCGTTGCTTTTTCCCGCAGGTCCCGCCGTTCCTTCCGCACCCACGCGGAAGTCTCTCCGAAATCCCTTACCGCGAGCTGTCATGCTGACGAAGTTGCTTCGGGCCGCAGGTGCGATGGTGCTGGCTGCTACGCTGGTGTCGTGCTCTGATGGAAACATGCTCGCCCCGACGCCGGGCGAGCTGCGGCTCACCACCGCTTCGACGGGCGGCGTCGTCATCAGCCAGGTGTACGGAGGGGGCGGGAACAGCGGCTCGGTCTACAAGAACGACTTCATCGAGCTCTTCAACTCCAGCGCGTCACCGGTCTCGCTGGCCGGCTGGTCGGTGCAGTACGCCAGCACCACGGGCACCAGCTGGCAGGTGACGGCGCTCTCGGGCACCATCGCCCCCGGCGGCTACTTCCTGGTGCAGGAAGCGGCGGGCACCGGCGGCACCACGGCGCTTCCCGCGGCCAACGTGGTCGGCACCATTCCGATGGGCGCCACCGGCAGCAAGGTCGCGCTCGTGAGCAGCATTACCGCGCTCACCGGCAGCTGCCCGCTCGGACCCAGCGTGATCGACTTCATCGGCAGCGGCGCCGCGAACTGCTTCGAGGGCTCCGGGGCCGCTCCGGCGCCGAGCAACGCCAACTCGAATCTCCGCAAGGCCGACGGCTGCACGGATACGGACGTCAACTCCGCGGATTTCGTGGCGGTTGCCGCCGCCCCGCGCAACTCGGCTTCGGCCACGCGGACCTGCCAGGCGGTGCCGGCGCGCCCGGTGGTGACCGTCACCATCGCGCCGACCGACGCCGCAATCACCGTCGGCACGCAGCAGGAGCTGGTGGCGACGGGCAAGGACGACTCCGGCAATCCGGTCGCCGGCACGACGTTCACCTGGACGACCAGCAACGCCGCGGTCGCCACGGTCAGCTCGGCCGGCATCGTCACCGCCGTCGCTCCGGGTACGGCGACGATCACCGCCACCACGCCGAACAACGTGTCCGGCAGCGCCACCATCACGGTGAGCGCCGCCAGCGGCTCGGCGAGCAACGTGCGCATCTCCGAGTTCCACTACGACAACGACGGCACGGACACGGGCGAGGCGGTCGAGATCGAGGGCGACGCCGGCGGCTCGCTCGCCGGGTGGAGCCTGGTGCTCTACAGCGGCTCGACCGGTTCGGCCACGCAGGGTCAGTCGTACTCCACCATCGTCCTTTCGGGCACCCTCCCCTCCACGTGCGGCACGCACGGCGTGCTCTCGTTTCCGGCGGCGGGGCTGCAGAACGGCGACAAGGACGGCTTCGCGCTGGTGAACGCCGGCGGCACCGTGGTCGAGTTCCTTTCCTACGAGGGTAGCTTCACCGCCACCAACGGGCCGGCCGCCGGGATGACCTCGACCGACGTGGGCGTCGCCGAGACGGGCACGTCCGCCGCGGGCCGCTCGCTGCAGCGCGCCGGCAACGGCACCTGGTACGGGCCCAGCGCCAGCACGTTCGGCGCCTGCAACCCGGCCACGCCGCCCCTTCCGCAGACGGGGATCACCTTCACCGGCCGTCACCCGACCACGGACCCGGCGCTGCCGATCGGCATGCAGGACCAGCTGTTCGCCACGCTGCGCGACGCGGGCACGGGCGCGACCATCCCCACCGTCTTCGCGTGGACTTCCGAGACCCCGCTGATCGCCACGGTGGACCAGGACGGCGTGATCACGGCGGTCTCGGCGGGCACGGCCACCTTCCGCGCCACGGCGACGGACGGCACCACGGCCACCTATTCGCTGCCCATGCACGTGGCGACGGCGAGCCAGACGGCGCAGTACGGCCACAACACCGAGTTCGGCGAGCCGACGGACGCGGACGCGAGCGACGACTACCTCATTCGCTACGCGCAGTTCACCTCGTCGTTCAACAAGAACCGCAACACCCCCAACTGGGTGAGCTACAACATCGACGCCACGCACTTCGGCGCCGAGGACCGCTGCGACTGCTTCACCTACGACGGCATTCTGCCGGCCGACTTCCCGCGCTACACCACGGCGGCGTACACCGGCGCGGGCACGTTCCACGGGTACGGCATCGACCGCGGCCACCTTGCCCGCTCGTTCGACCGCACGGCCGGGAGCTTCGACAACGCGCACACGTACTACTTCAGCAACATCATCCCGCAGGCCGCCGACAACAACCAGGGGCCGTGGGCGCTGATGGAGAACTACCTGGGCGACCTGGCCCGGCGCGACAACAAGGAAGTGTTCGTGATCGCGGGCGTCGCCGGCAGCAAGGGGACGCTGAAGAACGAGGGCCGCATCGTGATCCCGGCGCAGGTGTGGAAGGTGGCCGTGGTGATGAACCGCGACCAGGGCCTGGCGAACGTCGACAGCTACGACGACGTGGAGGTGATCGCCGCCATCCTGCCCAACGACGCGGGGATCCGCAACGTGCAGTGGGAGACGTACAAGACGACGGTGGACGCGGTGGAGGCGATCAGCGGCTACGACATCCTGGCCGCGCTGCCGGACCGCATCGAGCGGGTGGTTGAGAGCGGAACGCGCGCCCCGGTGGCGCACGTCGACGGGCCGTACCTGGGCGCCGAGGGCTCGGCCATCAGCCTGAGCGCCAACGGCTCCACCGATCCGGACGGCGACGCGCTCACCTACGCCTGGGAGTTCGGTGACGGCACCACGGGCACCGGCGCGAACCCGTCGCACGTCTACGCCGACAACGGCGCGTACATCGCCCGCGTGACGGTGAGCGATCCGTCGGGCGCCGAGGACGTGGCGAGCACTTCGGTGACGGTGGTGAACGTGGCGCCTTCGCTCGGCGCGATCGCGGACGGCCTGGTGGCGCGCAACGTCGCCTACACGGCGGCCGGCACCATCGTGGACCCGGGCAGCGACAGCTGGACCGTGACCGCCGACTACGGCGACGGCAGCGGCGTGCAGGCGGTGGCCGTCAGCGGCCGCGGGTTCACGCTCTCGCACAGCTACGCCACGCTCGGCACGTACACCGTCACGGTGACGGTGCGCGACGACGACGGCGACTCGGACACGAAGACGGCGCAGGTGGTGGTGCAGAACGGCGCGCCCTCCGCCTCGGCCGGCAGCGGGTACGCGGGGAGCGAGGGCTCGGTGATCTCGTTCAACGCCGCCGGGTCGTCGGATCCGGATGGCGACGCGCTGACCTACTCCTGGAGCTTCGGCGACGGCACCACGGGCACCGGGGCCAACCCGACGCACGTGTACGCCGACAACGGCAGCTACACGGCCACCGTGACGGTGACCGACGCCTTCGGGGCGACGGACCAGGCGACGGCCACCGTGACGGTGGGCAACGTGGCGCCGAGCGTCCACGTCTTCGCCGGTGGCACGATCTTCCAGGGTGAGACGTTCTCCGGGTCCACGTCGTTCGACGATCCGGGCGCGGACCAGTGGACCGCCACGGTGGACTACGGCGACGGGACCGGCACGCACGCGCTGGCCATCTCGGGGCGCAACCTGGCCCTCTCGCACAGCTACTCCGCGGCGGGCACGTTCACCGTCACGGTGACGGTGCGCGACAACGACGGCGGCGTGGGCACGCAGACGGCGACGGTGACAGTGCAGAGCCCGGCGGAGGGTCTGCAGGGGCTCCAGGCGGCGGTCTCCACGCTGGAGCGCGCCGGCAGCCTGACCAGCGGCAACGCGCAGGCCCTGCTGGCCAAGCTGCGCGCCGCCGACGCCTCGCTGGCCCGCGGCGACGAGACTCCCGCCGTGAACCAGCTGCAGGCGTTCGTCAACCAGGTCAACGCGCTGGTCCGCAGCGACCGCCTCACGCAGGCCCAGGCCGACGCGATGACGGCCGCCGCCCGCCGGATCATCCGCAGCATCCAGATGTAATCGCTGCGGAGGGCAGGGCAGGATAGGAGGCGGGGCCCGGAGGCGACTCCGGGCCC
>DASVTZ010000205.1 GCA_036387335.1 Longimicrobium sp. | reverse complement strand
GGCGGCGGGTACGGGCAGGGCTTCGGCGGCGGCACCTTCATCGGGGCCGAGGGTGGCGCGAGCGCGGGGTACGGGCGCGACGACGACGACCTCGCTGGGCAGGACGAGCGCTTCCAGGGCGGCTACTCCGGCGGCTTCGGGTCCGGGGTCAACCGCCAGGGGTACGCGCGGGGGTTCACGCCGCAGGGCTACGACCAGCAGTTCAGGCGCGGGTTCGCACGCGGCCCGCGCGGGTATGACGGCGGCAGCGGCTACGGCGACTTCCAGCGCGGCGCGTTCGGCGGCGACTACGAGGCCGGCAATTACGGCGGCTTCCGCGGCGCGGCCGGGCGCGGGTACGGCGGCTACGGCGCCGACTACGGGCTGGACATGGGCCGCTACGACGTGGACTACGGCGGCTCGTTCATGGGCGGCGTCTCGCGCGGCGCGTTCGGCGGCTACGATGCCGGGTACGGCGGCTTCGGCGCGCGCGGCGGCGGGCTGGGGGGCGGGTACGGCGGCGGGCGCGGGTACGATGGCGGGTACGCCGGCTACGCGCGTGGGCCCTTCATGCCCGAGGAAGCGTACAGCCGCCACCCCGAGTACAATCAGCCGTCGCAGCGCCGCGGGATGGACACGATGGGCTACGGCTACTCCGGGCCGGATGACGACCTGTCCGACGACCAGGTGCTGCACGCGGTGCGCTCGCGCCTCCAGCAGGACCGCTGGGTGGACGCCAGCCGCATCAACGTGGAGGTGGAGGACGGGGTGGTGACGCTCACCGGCGAGGTGGGCGACTTCATGGAGGCCCGCTACGCCTGGGACGACGCGTGGGAGACGCCCGGTGTGCACGGGGTGGTCAACTCCCTGAACGTGCGCACCGACCTCCCCCACGATCCGCATGGGGACGTGGTGCCGCAGTCGGCGGGGGGGCATGGGTCAGGGGGTGGGTGAAGCCGGGCGCCGTATTGCCCGGAGGCTGAGACGCCGGGGGCTGAAGCCCCCGGCTGGAAACACGCGAAGACGGCTGAAGCCGTCTGGGGACCGAAGCCAATCCGCGACGGCGAATTTCGCGTGGTTCCAGCCGCCAATTCATTCGCTCCGGGGGGCAGGTCGCGGCGCATGGCAGAGCACGGGCAGCCACGTGGGGCTGCCCCTACGGAATTCGGTGGGTGCCGCGGACATCGAGGACGGGGCAAGGGTGGGCGCGATGAATCGCGCCCCTACAGGACATCCGCTTAGGAAATGGATCTCACCCGCGAGTCCGCGCAGGCGGACTTTGTGCGGTTGTTGCCGCGAGTTTACTCGCCCGGGCCACCCCGGGCCACCCCGGACCACCCCCTGGGCACCCGGAAACAAAACCGGGCCCCGGCTCTTCAGCCGGGGCCCGGTTTTCGTCAGTGGTCTTCGCGGCTGCCGTAGCCGTCGGGGACGGGGCGGGTGGGGGGCTCGTAGGGGATGCCCTCCTCGGCGGCGAGACCGGCGTCGTGGGTGCCGTAGGTCTGCTGCTCCAGGTCCTCCATCAGGTGGCCCGCCGTGTCCGACTGGTAGTGGAGGTCGGGCTCGCCCAGCTGGTCGTCCACCTCAACGTCCTGCACGAAGGCGTCGTCGGCAGCTTCGGGGGCCTCGCCGCGGTGCAGCTCGTCCACGATCAACTGGTTGTCCAGCTCGGCGACGCCCACCACGTCCGTCAGCGCCTGCGCGGCGATGGATGCCTCGCCGTCGCTGGAGACGCGGCCGGAGAGCGTCACGCGGCCGCCCTGCACGGAGACGTTGATCCACCCCATGTCCAGCTCGGGATACTCGCCGAGGTGCTGCACGACGACGTCGTAGATCTCGTCGTCGGTCATGTCCGTAAGGTCGAACGGGTTGAACTCCTGAGCCATGCGCCCCTCCGTGCGGGTCAGAAGTGGAACGCCGCCCCGACGCTCACCCCGGCGTTGCCGTTCCACTCGTTGATGTCTGCGTTGCGGTTGGCCGCGAAGCCTTCGGGCACCGCGAGCCGCCAGATCCGGTAGCTCAGCTCCGTGCGCAGCGAGAAGCGCGGCGTGGGAAACCAGTCGATTCCGGTGCCGGCGCCTACCGCAAAGGCGGGGCCGAAGTCGAAGCGCTCGTCGTCGGGCAGATCCTTCTCCCCGCCCTCCGCGCCGCCGATCTCCGCGGCGACGCCGCCGGTGCCCATCAGGTACGGCGCCAGGCCGCGCCAGGTGCGGTCGCCGGTGAGGTGGAAGCGGACGCCGGCCTCCAGCATCGCGATGGGCGCGCTCACCGTTTCGCCCGTGTCGATGACGCCCACGAACGACGAGTCCTGCCCCTCGGCCGCCGAGATCACCCTGCGCTCGCTGGGGACGAAGCTGAGCGCCACGTTCCCCGAGATCGGCCCGCCGAAGCGGCGGTTGTAGCGCGCCGTGATCATGGGCGCCGAGCGCGGCCCGAACTCCGCCGTGATGGAGTCGTTGACGGCCAGCTCGGGATCGGTGAACAGGTAGCCGCCCGTGACTTCCACCGACGACTTTTTATCGATGTAGCGGAATGGGGAGGGCACGGTCTGCGCCTGCGCGGCGCCGGCGGCCAGGGCGAGCAGCGCGAGCGCGGGAAGCAAGGTCCGCGAGAGTCGGTTCATCGGGATGACGGAGAAGGTTTGTTTTCTATACGCCAACGGCCCCGGACGGCGGCCGTCACGGGACCGTTATAGGCGGGGCAAGCTACCGTTTGTTCCACTGGGCGCGCAAGACGCTGCGGTGGGCGGAGTTGGGTGCGAGGGACGGAAGTGCGTGAGTGCGTTAGTGCGTTAGTGCGCTTGTGGTCGTCCTGAGAGAAGCGCCCGGCCGACCCCACGCGGTGCGCTCCAGCCTGCTGCGACGATCGAAGGATGTAGCCGGAGCCGGGCCGGGGACCGCGCAGCGTAGCTGTGCCCTCGGTACGCACAGTAGATCCTTCGCTCCGCGCCGCAGGATGGAGCACGGGAGAGGACGGAGAGGCGCGTCGCTCAGGATGACAGAAAATCGAGCACGAACCCATCCGTGCGCCCCTCCCCCAGGTTGTCGGAACGAGCGGGGAGGGGGCCCGCACTTACGCACTAACGCACTAACGCACTTCTGTTCCCCGCAGATCCCGGCCCGTCATCGCCGCGGGCTGCGGGACGCCGATGAGGCCGAGGATGGTGGGGGCCACGTCGCACAGGGCGCCGTCGTGGAGGGCGGTGGCGGTGCGGCGGCCCTCCGGCTCCACCAGTATGATGCCGACCGGATTGGTGGTGTGTGCCGTATGGGGGCCGTTGGTGGTGGGGTCCCACATCTGCTCGCAGTTGCCGTGGTCGGCGGTCACCAGGAGGGTGGTACCCGTCTCGCGGCAGGCGGCCAGCACCTGGCCCAGGCCCTCGTCCACCGCCTCCACGGCGCGCACCGCGGCTTCCATCACACCCGTGTGCCCCACCATGTCCGGATTGGCGAAGTTGCACACCAGCACGTCGTACTTCATCGACCGGATCGCCTCCACCAGACCGCGCGCCACCTCCGGCTCGCTCATCTCAGGCTGCAGGTCGTAGGTGGCCACCTTGGGGGACTGCACCAGGCGGCGGTCCTCGCCGGGGGGAGGGTCTTCGGCACCGCCGTTGAAGAAGTAGGTGACGTGCGGGTACTTCTCCGTTTCCGCCGTGCGAAAGGAGGCCAGGCCGTGCGCCGCCAGCACGTCGCTCAGCTTGTCCTGCAGCGGCTGCGGGGGGAAGGCCGCGGGGAACGGGTACTCCTCGTCGTACTGTGTCATGGTGACGAGCTCGATGCGCGGCGCGCCCGGTCCGCGGTCGAACTCCGTGAAGTTCGGGTCGGCGAGGGCGCGGGAGAGCTGGCGGGCGCGGTCCGCGCGGAAGTTGAAGAAGATGGCGCCGTCGCCGTCGCGCATCAGGCCCACGGGCGCGCCGCTGGCATCCATCAGCACGCGCGGGTTCACGAACTCGTCCGTCTCGCCCGTCTCGTACGCATCCTCGATCGCCTCGATGGGATCGCGGATGGGGAGGCCCTCGCCGTACACCATCGCGCGGTACGCACGCTCCACACGGTCCCAGCGGCGGTCGCGGTCCATCGCCCAGTAGCGGCCGCAGAGGGTGGCCACGCGGCACGCGCCCCGCTCCCCCACCCTTCCAAAGAGCTCCGTCAGGTAGTCGCGCCCCGAGCGCGGCGGCGTGTCGCGGCCGTCCAGGAAGACGTGGACGCGCACGTTCGGGACCTGCTCGCGATCCGCCAGTTCGCAGAGCGCCAGCAGGTGCTCGTCCACCGCGTGCACCCCGCCCGGGCCGATGAGGCCGATCAGGTGCAGAGTGGCCCCGCGCTCCTTGACCCCGCGGATCACGTGGAGGAACGCCTCGTTGGCCGCGAACTCCCCCGTCTCGATGGCGGTGGCGATGCGCTGCAGCGACTGCATGACGACGCGGCCGGCGCCCAGGTTCAGGTGGCCGACCTCGCTGTTCCCCATCTGCCCCGGCGGCAGCCCCACGGCCGGGCCGTGCGTGGTGAGGCGGGCACGAGGATAGTCGCCCTCCTCCCACAGGTGGCGCCAGGTGGGGGCGTTCGCCACCGTCACCGCGTTGTCGTCCGCGGGCTCGCGCAGCCCCCACCCGTCCAGGATCACCAGGGCGGCGCGGGGACGGGGTGCGGAGAGGTCGCTCGGATCGCGCATGTGGGCCGGGAACATACGGTTGGCTTGACGGGCAGGGTGGAGACTGCCTACCTTTGTCTCCATCCCGTTGGACAGCCAAATCTACTCCGCGCCCGGCCGCGTCCGCCACCCCGGCGGGCCGCCTCCGGCCCGCACCCGCTTCATCCGCCGCACACCCCCCGCAGGAGCCTTCCATGCCCGTTCCGGTTCGTGCCCTCGCCGTCCCCGCCGCCATTGCCGCAGCCGCCGCCGCACTGGGGATGTCGCCGCCGGCGCGCTCGCTTGCGCCGGTTACCTGGAGCAGCGAAGCCGCCGCGCGTCCCGATCCGGACGCCGCCGTGCGGCTGGGACAGCAGGCGTTCGGGCGCAGCGGCGCGCTGCGGGTGGTCACGACCGACCCGCGCCGGCCGCTGAGCCTCCCCATCGAGTGGACGGCGGAGCCCGCGCCCGAGGCCGTCTACCGCTGGCTCCCGGTGACCCCCGTCCGCACCGGCATCCTGGGCGGCGAGGCGAAGCTGGCCGTCGGACTGGTCGCCCCCGCCGACCCCGGCATCTACCGGCTGTCGCTGAGCGCGCCGGGCATCCAGCAGGTGATGAACGAGCTGCAGGTCATCACGCTGGTCCCCTTCTCGGAGAAGCGCGGCGGCTACCTGAACGGCTACCGCATCGGGGCGTACGAGACGGAGACGGATGGGATCGTGGACGCGTACGCGCCGCCCTCCGGCTTCATCGAGGTGACGCCCGAGAACCAGGACCTGCAGGTGTCCACGCACTTCCGCCTGCGGAACTTCCTCACCAAGGACCAGTTCGGCGTGTGGCCCAAGTACCTGGCGCTGGACATGCGCCTCATCGACAAGCTGGAGCTGGTGATGCAGGAGCTGAACGCGATGGGCGTGCGCGCGGAGAACGTGGCGGTGATGAGCGGCTTCCGCACCCCCGCGTACAACGTGCAGGGCCTCGAACAGGGACGTGCCCTCCTCAGCCGCCACACCTACGGCGACGCGTCGGACATGTGGATCGACAACGACCGCGACGGCTACATGGACGACCTGAACGGCGACGGCCGCCGCGACACGGACGACGTGATGGTGATCCGCCGGGCCGTGGACCGCGTGGAGGAGCGCTATCCCGAGCTCAAGGGCGGCGCCGGCGTGTACCCGGACAACGGCGCCCACGGACCGTTCATCCACATCGACGCGCGCGGCACCTTTTCGCGCTGGTAGCCGCGCCTCCAAAAAGCCTCACACAGAGACACAGAGGGTAAAGCGAGAACACGGAGAACCTCTCCCGGTGTTCTTGCAGGTTCCTCTGTGGCTCTGTGTGAGGCCATCTGTTTTTCCGTTCCTGCCGGTGGACGTTCGGTCGCGGCGCGGGTAGATTGCGTGCGGAAGTGCATCGAGCGAAGCAACCCGAACTGACGAGCCGGCCATGCTGGTCGTGATGAGACACGATGCGACCCCCGAGGACATCCAGGGCGTCGTCGACATGATGGAAGAGATGGGCTACGAGGCGCGCCCCATGCCCGGCAAGCAGCGCACCGCCATCGGGCTGGTGGGGAACGACGGCAAGGTCAACGCGGACCGGCTGGAGTCGCTCTCGGGCGTGATGGAGGTGATCCACGTCTCGCAGCCGTACAAGCAGGTGTCGCGCGAGTGGCGGGAGGAGCCCACCATCATCACGCTGGACAACGGCACCCGCATCGGCGGCAACGAGGTGGTGGTGATGGCCGGGCCGTGCGCCGTGGAGAGCGAGGCGCAGATCCTGAGCGTCGCCCGCCGGCTCAGCGCGGCGGGGGCCACCATCCTGCGCGGCGGCGCCTTCAAGCCGCGCACCTCGCCGTACGCCTTCCAGGGGCTCGGCGAGCCGGGGCTGCGCCTGCTGGACCGCGCCCGCGAGGAGACGGGGATGGCGATCGTCACCGAGGCGGTGGACCCCGAGAGCCTGGATCTGGTGGCCGAGCACGCGGACATCATCCAGATCGGCGCGCGCAACATGCAGAACTTCTCGCTGCTGCGCCGCGCCGGCCGCAGCGGCAAGCCGATCCTGCTCAAGCGCGGCATGGCGGCCACGGTCAAGGACCTGCTGATGTCCGCCGAGTACATCCTTGCCGAGGGGAACGGCAAGGTGATCCTGTGCGAGCGCGGGGTGAAGGGCTTCGACACGCACACGCGCAACCTGCTGGACCTCACCGCCATCCCGGTGGTGAAGTCGCTCTCGCACCTCCCCATCATCGCGGACCCCAGCCACGGCACGGGGCTGCGCGCCAAGGTGATCCCCATGGCGCGCGCCGCCGTCGCAGCGGGCGCGGACGGGCTGATGATCGAGGTGCACCCGGACCCGGAGCGCGCCATGTCCGACGGGGCGCAGTCGCTCTTCCCGGACCAGTTCGACACGCTGATGGACCAGATCGGCACCATCGCCGAGGCGATCGGGCGGGAGATGGCGGAGCCGCTGGCCGCCGCGCGCTAGCTTGTGTCCAACAAGCCCCTGGGCGACCGCGGCGAGGAGATCGCGGCGCGCCACCTGGCCCGCGCCGGCTGGACGGTGACGCACCGCAACTTCCGGCTCGGGCACAAGGAGATCGACCTCGTCGCGCGCCGCGGCGAGGTCGTCGCGTTCGTGGAGGTGAAGACGCGCGCGGGGTTGGGATACGGGCACCCGCTGGAGGCGATCACCGCGAAGAAGCGCCGCGAGATCGCCCAGGTCGCCGCCGCCTGGATCGAGCGCCACGGCGCGGACGGCGACGTGTACCGCTTTGACGCCGTGGCCGTGCTGGTGCGCGGCGGCGAGCCGGAGGTGGAGCACGTGGAGGATGCGTGGCGGATGTGAACGGCGGGGAATGGGGAATGGGGAATGGGGAATCGTGCTTCGGGGCGATTCTGGCCGGCGGGGCGAGCCGCAGGTTCGGGGCTCCCAAGGCGCTCGCGGAGGTCGGCGGGCGGCGGATCGTGGAGCGGGTGCGGGATGCGCTGGCGAAGGCCGGGGCGGAGGTGGTCGTGATCGCCAACGATGCTTCCCTGTTTGCGGATCTGGGGCTGGAACGGCGGGCGGATGATGTGGCCGGGGTGGGGCCGCTGGCGGGGATCGTGGCGGCGGTGCGGTGGGCTGCGGAGCGAGGCTACGCTGGGGCGCTGTGCGTGGCGTGCGACATGCCGTTTCTGCCCGCTGCGCTGCTGCGAAGGATCGCGGAGGGGGCGCGGCCCGTCATCGTCGTGCCGGAGAGCCGCGGGCGGCGCGGCGTGGAGCCGCTCTGCGCGTGGTATCCGGTGGAGTGCCTCGCGGTGGCCGAGCGGATGATGGCGGAGGGATCGTGGGCGCTGCACCCGCTCCTGGAGCGCTTCCCGGCCGAGCGCGTGCTGCTGGCGGAGGTGGAGCGGTTCGGCGATCCCGAGGTCCTCTTCCTCAACGTCAACACCCCCGCGGACCACGCGCTTGCCCAACGAATCGCGGCCGATGTCCCCTCCTGAGATTCCCCCCGCCGTCGCCATCGTCGGCAAGAAGAACAGCGGCAAGACGACGCTGGTGGTCGCACTCGCGGCGCGGCTGAAGCGCGACGGGTACCGCGTGGCCACCATCAAGCACGGCCACCACGCCTTCGAGTCCGACGAGCCCGGCCGCGACAGCTGGCGCCACTTCAACGAGGGCGAGGCCGAGGCCAGCATCATGTGCGGTTCCGGCAAGGTTGCGCTGACGATGCGCATCGACGGCGAGCCCGACCCCGCGCAGCTCATCCGCGACTTCTACACCGGGCGCGGCTACGACGTGGTGCTGGTGGAAGGCTTCAAGCACGGGCCGCTTCCAAAAATCGAGATCTTTCGCCGCGGCGTGCACGCGCATCCCGTCCACGAGCCGGGGAGTTCCGACGTGCTCGCCTTCGTCACTGACGACCTGGACCTGGAGATGCGCGCGGCCGCGGCCGGTTCCGCCGTCATCCCGCTCGACCACGCGGGGACGCACGTGGACGCGGTGGCGCGGTTGATCGAGCGATGCGTGATCGCCCATGAGCGCTGAGCGGCCGGCCGACTGGCTCTCCGCGAGCGAGGCGCTGCGGGCGATCCTCGGCGGAGTGGCGCCGCTGGAGGCCGTGGAGCGCCCGCTGCTCGACGCGCTCGGCTCGGTGCTGGCGGAGGACGTGTCGTCCACCGTCGATCTGCCGCCGTGGGACAACAGCGCGATGGACGGGTTCGCGGTGCGCGCGGAGGACGTGCGCGGCGCATCTTCCGCGCGTCCCGTGGTGCTGCGCGTGGTCGACGACGTCCCCGCCGGCCGTTTCGCCGCGCGCCCCGTCGGTCCGGGCGAGGCTATCCGCATCATGACCGGCGCTCCGGTCCCCGACGGCGCGGACGGCGTGATCCGCGTGGAGCACACCGATGGTGGCTCGGGGATCGGGACGGCGGAGGGCCGCGTCTCCATCCTCTCCGATGCGGACGCGGGGCGCAACGTACGCCCGCGCGGCGAGGACGTGCGGCGGGGGGCGGTGGTGCTGCGCGCCGGCTCCGTGCTGCGCGCGGCGGAGATCGGCGTGGCCGCGTCGCTGGGGAGGGCGCGGCTACGGGTGGTGCGGCGCCCCGTCGTCGCCGTGCTCGCCTCGGGCGACGAGCTGGTGCCGGTGGAGGAGTTCGCGGAGGTGGAGGCCGGGCGGCGCATCGTCTCCTCCAACAGCTACTCGCTCGCCGCCGCCCTCGCGGAGGCGGGGCTGGAGGCGCGCGTCCTGGGCATCGCGCCGGACGACCCCGCGGCTCTACGCGAGCACCTCGAGCGCGCGCGCGGGTGCGACGCCGTCATCACCACCGCCGGCATCAGCGTGGGCGAGCACGACCACGTGCGGCGCGTGATGGCGGAGCTGGACACCGCGGTGGCTTTCTGGCGCGTGCGCATCCGCCCCGGCTCGGCGATGGCGTTCGGGCGGGTGGGTGCGCTCGGCGGCATCCCCTGGTTCGGGCTGCCGGGGAACCCGGTCTCCACCGGCGTCACGTTCGAGCTCTTCGTCCGCCCCGCCCTCATGCGCATGTGCGGCCGCACCCGCATCCACGCGCCCTGGAGGTACGCGGTGCTGGACAACGCCTACCCCATGCGCGGCGAGCTGATGCACTTCCCCCGCGTCTCCATCCGGCGCGAGGAGGACCGCCACTTCCACGCGCGCCTCACCGGCTCGCAGAGCTCCGGCGTCTCCAGCTCCCTCGCCGCGGCCGATGGGCTGGCGCTGATCCCGCCCGGCCCCGGCCCTCGCGCCGGCGACGTGGTGCGCGTTGTGTGGATCGGCGGCGCGCCGCTGGTGGAGGAGCCGCCCTTCGAAGACGATGATGCCTGACATCCTCGTCCTGCACGTTCGCACCCTGCGGCGCGCCTTGGCCGGCCTCGCGCGCGCGGAGCCGGGGACGGCGCTCCTCTTCGCGCTCCTGCTCGCGATGGGCGGCTACCGGCTCTGGGGGTGGATGGGGAGCGCGCGGGGCTCCCGCGCCATCCTCGCGGCGCAGATCGTCCTGCTCGCCCTCGTGCACACGGGCCGCCAGGATGCGCGCTTCCTGAGGCTCGCCGGCCGCGACCCGCATCGCACCTATCTGCTGGAGTACATCACCCTTTCGCTCCCCTTCTGGCTCCTTGGCCTGATCGCGCCCGTCCCCGCCCTCCTAGCCGCGAGCGCGGGTGCTCCGCTGCTCCTTGCGTGGCTCCCGGCCGGAGGAGCCCAGCGGCTGGTGACGTGGAGCCGGAGCCGGCCGGTGCAGCGGCTCCCCCTCCCCGCCCGCGCGTTCGAGTGGACCTCGGGGGTGAGGCGCTACGGCGGCGCGATCACGGTCGCCTACCTGGCTGCCGCGGTGCTTTCCGGGTACCCTGCCGTGGCGCTCGGAGGGATCGTGCTGCTCGCCTGGTGCGTCTCGCTGTTCTACCTGGACGGCGAGGGGCACGAGCTGCTGGAGGCGTTTCGGCGGCCGGCGGCGGAGCTTCTGCGCTTCAAGGTGATGCAGGGGCTGGCGCTGTACGCGGCGCTCTGCCTGCCGCTCGTCGTGCTGTTCATGGTGCGGCACCCCGCGCTCGCCGGCATGCTGGCACTGGTGCTCGCGGGGAGCGCCGCGATCGTCGCAGGGGCCATCCTCACCAAGTACGCCGTGTACCGCGAGGGAGGACGGGCGGCCGTGGTCGGTCCGCTCGCGGTGCTGGTGCTCACGGCGTCGCTGGCGCTGCCCCCGGTGGCGGCGTTTCTGCTGTTCCGGTTCTGGCGGATCGGCGTGGTCAACCTCGGCGCCTACCTGGATGATCTCGATTGAGAAGCTGACCGTGCGCTACGGATCAACGCCGGTGCTGAACGGCGTCGACCTCGTGGTGGATGGCGGGCAGGTCCACGGCCTCGCCGGCCGCAACGGCGCAGGCAAGACGACGCTGCTGGATGCGCTCTACGGCTTCGTGCGTCCGAGCGGAGGCGTCATCCGCTTCCGTGGCGAGCCGCTGCGCAGCCGCGAGGTGGTGGGATACCTCCCCGCGCAGAGCTTCTTCTACCCCAAGATCACGGGGCGGGAGTACCTGGGCGTCTTTCGCGCGGGCCACGCCGGCTTCGACGTCGCGGAGTGGAATCGCGTCTTCGACCTCCCGCTGGAGCGCTTGGTGGAGACGTACTCGCTCGGGATGCGGAAGAAGCTGGCGCTGCTGGGGGTGCTGAGCCTGGGACGGCCGGTGCTCATCCTGGACGAGCCGTTCAACGGGCTCGACTTGGAAACGAACCAGATCCTCACCCGTCTCTTCCGCGAGCTGGCGGACGCGGGGCACACGGTGCTCCTCACCTCGCACATCCTCGCCTCGCTCACCACCGGCTGCGACGCGGTGCACCTGCTGTCCGCGGGGCGAATCGAGCGCACCTTTCGCGCGGGGGAGTTCGATGGAATCGAGGCGCACCTGCTGGATGGGGAGGTTGCGGGGAAGCTGGATCTGGTGCGGAGGCTGGTGGATCGAGGGGGGTGAGGGTGGCGAATCCGGTTGGGTCCCGAACAGCACCGGGGGATGAATCCCCCGGCTGGAACTACGCGAAGCCCACTGAAGTGGGCTCGTAGGCCGCGGCCAGTCCGCGAAGGCGGACTTCGCGTGGTTCCAACGGCGAATTTATTCGCTCTGGTACGCGGGGCTTTGGGAACGGGGCACCTCGAACGCCGCGTGGGATGGCGGGGGACGGTGCATTCCCGTGGCACGGGCAGCCACGCGGGGCTGCCCCTACGGGATCGGTTTCGAGGGCGGGAGTTCGTGTGCGGGAGAGGGCGGGCGCGATGAATCGCGCCCCTACGGTGCGGCGGCGGCGACGGGGTTGTGGGAAACAGGCGAATCCCGCCCGCGAGTCCGCGAAGGCGGACTTTGTGCTGTTGTTGCTGCGAGTTCACTCGCCGGCCTCTACCCCCGCAACACCCCCGCCGCCGCGTCGTGCAGGCGGCCGTTGGTGGCGAGGGCCGGGGTCCAGGCGCCGACGGGGGTGCCGTCGAATTGGGTGTAGCGGCCGCCGGATTCGCGCAGGATGACGTTCATGGGGGCGTAGTCCCAGTACGCACCGGAGATGGGGTCGCAGAGGAGGTCCATGCGGCCCGTCGCCACCAGGAAGTAGCCGTAGGCGTCGCCCCAGGTGCGGGCGAAACGGGTGGCGCGCAGCAGGCGGTCGAAGCCGGCGCGGTCCTCGTCGGTGGAGCGGTCGCGCCAGTGCTCGAGGCCGCTCGTCACGAGGCGCGCGTCGCGCAGGTCGTCGCACTCGGAGACGCGGGCGGGGCGGCCGTTCAGCCACGCTCCCGCGCCATCGGCGGCGACCAGTGTCTCCTTGAGGACGGGGAAGTGGCAGCAGCCGAGCGTAGGCACGCCCTCCTCCTCCAGCGCGATCAGGACCGCGTAGAGGGGGACGGCGGAGCTGAACGAGCGCGTGCCGTCGATGGGGTCCACGATCCAACGCCGCCCGCTCTTCGAGGGCACGTCCTCGCCCTCCTCGCCCACGATGCCGTCGTCGGGGAAGGCGTCGTGGAGGGCGGCGCGGATGAACTCCTCGGCCGCGCGGTCCGCGATCGTCACCTCGCTGCCGTCGCCCTTGAACTCCACGGCGGCGCGTCCGAAGTGCTCCAGCGTGATTTCCCCCGCCCCGGTCGCGGTGCGTACGGCGAAGTCCATCAGGTTGTCGCGGTCGTTCATTCGATCGGTGCCGGGTTCGGGTGCTGGATGGTTCGCGGCGTACAGAGTAGCAGTGGACCACGCAAAAGACGAGGCACAGAGATGACCTTCTCTCTGTGCCTCCGTGTCTCCGCGTGAGCCCAATCCGTTCAGGGCGGCCCGCCGCCGCCCGTCGGCGGGCCGTCGGTCTGGGTGCTCTTGCGCTCCGGCGGCTTGCCGAAGCGGTAGGTCAGGCTCAGGCTCGCGCTGCGCCCGCCCCACGACGAGCGGCTCTGCGACGTTCCCGCGAAGCTGGGGTCGCGCGAGGTGAAGCGCGTGCGGTAGATGTCGAAGGGGTCCGCGAGGCGGATGTTCATCGATGCCTTGCGGTTGAACAGCTCCTTGCGGATCCCCAGCTCCGTCCAGGGCGTCGACGAATAGCGCCCCTGCACCGACTCTCGCGGCGAGTTGAGTCGCAGCGACGCCTGGATCCCCCAGCCGCGCCCCGGCTGCAGCGTGGAGTTGGCGGTGAAGAAGTAGTTGCTCCCGCTGCGCGAGTAGGCGCTCCCGAGGGCACCGGCGTCGCGCTCGTCGTGGCTCGCGCCTACCGATGCCGAGGCGTTCCCCCACCGCGCCGGCGACAGCGACGCGTTGAGGCTGCCGCCGTAGGTTTCGACCACCGCCAGGTTCTGCGGGATGGTCGTGGCCACGCCCGCCGCGCTCACGGTGCGGATGTACTCCACTTCGTTGCTGGTGCGGCGGAAGTACGGCGCCAGGCGCAGCGTCGCCACGCGCGTGCGCCAGCTCAGGTCGCCGCCGAGCGAGTGGGTGGCGGCGGGCTCCAGGTCGGGGTTCCCCAGGCGCACGTTCAGCGGATCGCTCTGCGTGACGTACGGGTTGAGGTCCCAGATCCACGGGCGGCGCTCCCGCCGGGAGTAGTTGACCCGCATCGTGCGCCCCGGCTTGAACTCGAAGCTCAGGTTGGCGCTCGGGAGGATGGAGAAGAAGTCGCGCTCGAAGCCCGGCTGCGCGTTCTCCAGCCGCGGCGCCAGGTCCAGCGTCGTCATCTCCGCGCGCAGGCCGCCCTGCAGCGACAGGCGCCCGATCTTGTGGCTCAGGTTGGTGTAGGCCGAGTGCTGCGTCTGCCCAAAGGTGTACGACACGTCCGTCACCTGGCGCGGATCGCCCGCGTCGAAGGGGGCGAAGTGGCGCAGCGTCTGCTCGTTCGCCTGGTCTTCGAGGCTGGTGCGCACCCCGATCTCCACGCGCCCCTTCCCCGGCAGCGGGCGCATGTAGTCCGCCTTGGCCGTGAGGCTCGTGCGGTCCTCGCCGCCGCCCGTCAGGCGCAGCTCGGAGAGGGGGTCGCCGGTCTCCACCGTGCGCATGGTGGTGATCTCCTCCACGCGCCCGGTGTTCTCGTCGCCGGAGCCGCTCCTGCGCACCTCCACCGAGAGCTCGTGCCGCTGCGCCTCCACGATGCGCCGGAAGCCGAGCGCCAGATCCGTCGCCAGGAAGTCGCTCTCGTAGTCGCCCACGCGGTCGTAGATGCGCGTGGGGGCGCTGTCCGCGTCCAGAATCTGGTTGTGCGAGAAGCTCTCGTTGCCCCATCCTCCGCGGTACGCGCTGGCGGAGGCCCAGAGCGTCTCGATCTTTCCCACCGCGAGTTCGGCCGTGAGGTCCGCGCTTCCGTGGAAGTTGTTGCCGGAGCCGCGCCGGTCCTGGTCCAGAAAGGTGACGGGGGTGGCGAGCAGGTTCTGCCGCAGCTCGCGCGAGGCGTCGTCGTAGTTCATCAACCGGCTGCTCCCGCCGCCGAACAGCGTCAGCTTGCCACGCTGATAGGCGATCTGCCCCGAGAGGCCGTTGCCGCCTCGGGTGGCTGCGTTCAGCGACACGCTTCCGCCCAGCCCCAGCTCCACGCCCTTGCGCAGCACGATGTTGACGATGGCCCCGTCGCCGCCCTCGAAGCGGACGGAGGGGTTGGGGATCACCTCGATGCGGTCGATGCGGTCCGCGGGGAGGTTGCGGATGAACTCGGTGAGCGCCTCGCCTCTGAGGGGTGAGGGGCGGCCGTTGATGTGGATGGTGACGGGGCGGTTCCCCACCATCTTGATGTTGCCGTTGAGGTCCACCTCCAGCTCCGGCAGCGTGCGCAACACGTCCGCCGCGCCGCCGACAGCCGCGGGCATGTCCTTGACGCTGTACACGTTGCGGTCTTCGGCGTGGACCACGGGAGGCCGCTCGGCGCGCACCTGCAGCCCCTCCAGCGCCACCACGGCCGCCATCTTCAGGTCGCCCGCGGCCGCCATCCCGGCGGAGACGACGACCGGCTCCGACTGCGTGGTCTGGCGGCCGGTGTGGGTGGCGCGCACCACGTAGCTTCCCGGCGCGAGCCCCGCGATCCGGTAGCGCCCGTCCGCCCCGGACACGCCGCGCCCCGCCGGCACCGTATCCGTCTGCAGGCGCGCCACGACCGCCACGCCCGCCAGCGGCCGCGACGTCTCCGCCGCCACGACGCGCCCCTGGATGCCGGCCACGGGGCGCTCCTGGGCCGAAGCGCTGGCCGCGAGCACCAGGAGGAAGGGGATAAGAAGTCGGGCGAGGATCTTCATGGTGGATCGCGGTGGTGCGTTCGTGTGCACGGCGGAGATCCCGATGGACCCCCTGGCGACGGCGCGGCGGATGGCACGGGCAGACACGTGGGTCTGCCCCTACGGGAATCCGGGTGATCGAGCCGGCGTCGAGGCAGTGGTAGGGTAGGCGCGATGGAGATGAGACAGCGGGGGATGCTACAAGGTTGGAACGCCGGGGAGAAGCGCTTGGCCGTTGCCCTAATGGCAATGTCATCTTACCGCTTGCCAGAGACCCAGATGCTGCCGCGCAGCCAGAACCGCAGCGGGGCATCGGCGGCGCGCTTGATGCCGATGCGCGGGCCGGCCGCCACGTCGGCGTCGGGAATAGGTGTGCCCGGGGCGAACCAGAGGGGCGGACCGTCCACCATGCCGCGGTTCTGCGTGCGGTCGATGGCGAGGGCGCGGGCGAGATTGCCCGGACCGCGCATCAGCTCGTGGTCGGGCCGGCCGGGGCGCCGCTCGCGGGCGATCTCGACCCCCTCCACCGGACGCGCGGCGCGGATCAGCACGGCGGCGGGGAAGCCTTCCGCGCCCGTCGCCACGTTGATGCACCAGTGCATCCCGTAGATCAGGTAGACGTACGCGGTGCCGGCGCGCCCGAACATCGGATCGTTGCGCTCCGTGCGCCCGAAGCGGATGTGCGCGTGCGAGGCTTCGTCGTCGGGACCCGTGTACGCCTCCGTCTCCATGATCTCGCCCGCTACGCGCCGCCCGCCCACCTCCGACACGATCAGCGCGCCGAGCATCTCGCGCGCGACGACGTCGGCGGGGCGGTCGTAGAAGGAGAGGGGGAGCGGCGCCGGCTCCACAACGGCGGAGCGCCGCGCCCGGGCGGACCCGGACGCGGCGCTCCGTTCAGTGCCGTCGTGCATCACTCCGCCGGCGTGCCGTTGCCGCCACGCGCACGGCCACGCCCCCGCCCGCCTCGGCGCCCACGACGCGCGGCGGCGTCACCCTCGGGCGCGGGAGGAGTGGGGACCGGAGCCTCCGGCGCGGGCGCTTCACCCGGAGGCGGAGCGGCCGCGGCACGGGGCCGCCCACGGCCGCGCTTGGCCGCGGGTGCCGCAGCGGCCGGTTCTTCGGCCGGCGGGGCAGGAGCCTCGGCTGCCGGAGCGGCTTCGGCGCGCGGACGGCCCCGGCCCCGGCGGCGCGGTGCCGCTTCGGCCGCGGGAGCATCGTCCGCGACGGTGGCCGTTTCCACCAGCGTGGGATCGGTGTCGCCCACCACCTCGTCCGCGAGCGCGGCGGGGCTGGGCGCCTCGTCCACGCGCGCACGGCCCCGACCCCGGCCACGACCGGCACGGACGGGCGTCGTGGCCTCGTCGGTCACCGCTTCGCCCACCAGCGTGGGATCGGTGTCGCCGATGACCTCTTCGGCGAGTGCAGCTGGGGTCTCCGCGGCGGTCTCGCCGGGCTCCTCCGCCGGCGCGGCGGCGCTCTCCTCGCCCGCCGCGCGCCCACGCCCGCGTCCGCCTCGGCGGCCGCGTGAACGGCGCGCCGGACGCGCGTCCTCCTCACCGCCCTCGTCACCCGAGGGCTCCCCAGCAACCGGTGCCTCGTCGGCCAATACATCAACGGACGCTGCATCATCAGCCGGTGTATCCGCCGCCGTTGTATCGGCAACCGACACAGCGGAATCGGCCTGCGCGGCTTCCGGCTGAGCCTCCGGGGCCTGCGCACGGTTGGGATCGGCGGCGAACTGGTCGAGCACGGTGCCCGAACGGCGGTCGCCCAGGAGCTGGCGGACGGCGTCGGGGTCTTCCTCCATCGCGCGGAAGACGTTCTCGCCAAAGGTGTCCACCAGCGCCTCGGCCGTCTTGCGCCCCACGCCCTTGTAGGCGCCCAGGTACGCCAGCGCGCCGTCGCGGTCGGTGGGGAACTCGAAGCCGGCCGCGGCGGGCTGCACCGCGGGAGCTTCGGGGGCCGGTGCGGCGGGCTCGGGCTGCGGGGCGGCCGTGGCCAGCCCCGCGACGTCGATCACCTGCCCCGGAAGGAGCGGCGGCGGGCCGGACGGCGCACCACGCCCGCCGCGTCCGCGTCCACGCACCCCACCGCGCGCCGCCACCTCGGCCGGAGCCGTCGGCGCGGGCCCCGGTGCAGGGGGCACGGCAGCGGCCGGCGCGGGAGCCGGTGCAGCCGGAGCCTCTTCCACGCGCGCAGCCGGTGCCTCGGCGGCCGCCTCCCCGCCAAGCACCTGGCCGGGGAGGAGCGGCGGAGCACCCGCCGCCGCACCGCGTCCACGGCCCCGCCCGCGTCCACGTCCGCCGGCCGGAGCCGCCTCGGGAGCGGCAGCGGTTTCGGCGGCGACGGCGGGAGCAGCACCCTCCGCCGCCGCGCTCAGCACCGGCGCGGGGAGACGCCCGCCGCCGGCCGGGAGCGCCACTTCATAGCGGCCCTCCGCCACCTGGCGCAGGTCGACCACGTTGTCTTCGTGGGCCTGGCGCAGGAAGCGGCTGAACTTGCTGAAGCCGAGCGGCGCCTCGTCGAAGTCCGCCTGCATCTCCAGCATGCGGCGCTTGACGTCGCCGTCGCGCGCGGCCTGGCCGGGGCCGCGGACCAGCGCGCGCGTGGCGTGCTGGAGAAGCGAGTACGCGTTGCGCAGCGGATCGGCGGCGCGGCCCGTGGCCGGAGCCTCGGCACGCGCGGCCGGTGCGGCAGCCTCGGCGGCGGGAGCTTCCGCGCGCGGCGCTTCGGGAGCGGCCGGCGCTTCGGCGGGTGCGGCCACGGCGGCGGGCGCTGGGGCGGGCGTCTCGGCCGCCGGAGCAGCCGTCTCCGGAACGGCACCGGCGACCTCGGTCAGGTCCAGCACCTGGCCCGGGAGGAGCGGCGGCGTGATCCCTGGCGCGGCGGCGCGGCCACGGCCACGGCCCCGCCCGCGACCACCCGCGGGAGCGGCGGCCGGAGCGGCCTCGGCGGCGGGAGCGGCGCGCGGGGGGAGCGGCGCGGCATCCAGCTCCGCGGCGCGGTCCACCGGCGGCGCCTCGGCGGCAACAGCCGGGCGCGGGACTTCGACCGTGAAGTCGAGATCCGGCTCGTCCGTCGCTGCACCCGCGTCGGCGGCGGGGGCGTCTGCGAAGCGCGGGCGGTCCGAGCGGCCACGGCCACGGTCACGGTCGCGTCCACGGCCGCGCACTCGGTCCCGGTCACGCTCGCGATCACGGTCGCGCGGCGGCGCCACCGGCGACGCGAAGCCGCTGCCGGTGCCTTCGTCCTCCACCGCGATCACCTCGAACTGCCCGGCGTCGTCGCGGCGCAGGCGGATGAGGCCGCGCTCGCCCGCGCGCTGCACGAACTTGCTGAACTTGCCGAAGCCCGCGTTCTTCTCGTCGAAACCGGGATCCAGCTCGATCATCACCTGCTTGAGGCGGTCCACCCGCATCGAGTCGCCGCGCGTGGTCATCATCCGCGCCGCGCGGCCCACCAGCACCCACGGGTCCTCGGTGGGCCCCTCGCCCATGTTGGCGCGCGACAGGCCGGTGAGGGCGTGGTACGAGTAGTACTCGTCGCAGTTCTTGACGATCAGGTCGCTGGCCGACTCCTTCATCCCCACGCCGATCACGTACTTGCCGTACTCCTTGAGCTTCATCACGCAGCTCGAGAAGTCGCTGTCGCCGGTCAGCAGGATGAAGGTGCCCATGTCCGGGCGCGTGAAGCAGAGCTCCATCGCGTCCATCGCCATGCGCAGGTCGGTGGTGTTCTTCTTGGACGACCCCCACGAGGGCGCCCAGATCATGTCGATGTTGGCCTCGGTAAGCGGCACCACGTAGTTGGGGTACCGCCGCCAGTCGCCGTAGGCGCGGCGTACCGCGATCTTGCCGCGGAAGACCTCGTTGTTGAGGAGGGTCTGCAGCTCGCGTCCCAGGTCGCCGTGGGCGCCGAGGGTCACGTTGTCGAAGTCGATCAGCAGCGCCGCGCTGCGCGTGGGCGGCTGCATGGGCTGTGCCTGCGGGGACCAGCTGTTGTAAGGACTGTTCATGCTCTCGATTCAGTTCGTCGTTTGATGCGACGAGACCCCTCCGCCTCGCACCCGCGCGCTAAAGGGCGGCGCGGAGGGACGGCGGGAGGGGCCAGGTCGGTTCAGGGCGACGGGGCGGCGTGCGGCGCGCTCATCGTGGTCGGCTGCTTTCGCCGGCGCTTATCATGCGCGCGAGCTCCACGCGCCGCACTTTGCCGCTCCCCGTCATGGGAAAGCTGTCGAGGAAGCGGACCAGGTCCGGGACCTTGTAGTCCGCGAGCACCTCACGGCAGAAATCCTTGATCTCTCCGCCGGTAACGATCGCCCCCTCGACGGGAACGATACAGGCGCACGATACTTCTCCGAAGACCTCGTCCGGGAGCCCGACCACCGCCACGTCCAGCACGGCGGGGTGAGCGTGGAGCCGGTCTTCCACCTCGCGGGGGTACACGTTGAACCCGCCGCGGATGATCATCTCCTTGCGCCGCCCCAGGATGTGGAGGAAACCCTCCTCGTCCAGCATCCCCAGGTCGCCGGTGGTGAAGAAGCCGTCTTCGGTGAGCACCTGGGCCGTCTCGCCGGGCTGGCGGTAGTACCCCTGCATCACCCCCGGCCCGCGGACCGCGATCTCCCCCACCGACTCTTCGGGGAGAACGCTGCGGTCCTGCGTGTCCAGGATCACGACCTCCGTGCCGTCCAGCGGGCGCCCAACGGTGGTGAGCTGCTTGGCCGGCGGGTCGCCGGGGCGGGTGACGCTCACCAGCGTCCCCGTCTCGGTGAGGCTGTACCCCACGCAGATCCCCGGCACCAGCCCGCCGCGGATGCGCCCCACCACCTCTTCCGTAACCGGCGCCCCGGCCACCACGCCCGTGCGCAGCGTGCCCAGGTCGCGCTCGCCCCGGGTGGGCTCGCGCATCGCCATGATGAACGAGGTGGGGACGCCGTGGTACACCGTCACCCGCTCGCTCTCCAGCAGGCGCAGCGCCTCCTCCGGGTCGTCGCGCTCCTGCAGCACCAGCGACGCACCGGCGGCCATCGTCCCCAGCACCCCCATCCCCAGCCCGAAGGCGTTGAAGACGGAGCCCACGCCGAACACCACGTCGCCCTCTTCCACCCCGATGACGTCCGCGGTGGCCGCGGCGGTCGCCAGGAGGTTGCGGTGCGACAGGCTCACCCCCTTGGGCTTGCCCATGGTGCCGCTGGTGTACAGGATGGCGAACAGCTCGTCCGCCGTTCCCTCGTGGCGCGGGTAGGGCCGCCCCTCGCCGCTGGACACCAGGTCCTCGAACTGGTGGATCCGGTCGTCGTACCAGAGGTCTTCCTCCCCCACCGAGACCACGTACTGCAGGTCCGGCAGGGCGGCCAGGAAGCCCTCGAAGCGGGCCAGGTAGTCCACCCCGTCCCAGTTCTCGGCCGTGATGACGGCGGCCGTCTCCGAGTGCCGCAGCATGTACTGCAGCTCCGGCGAGGTGAACTTGGGGTTGAGCGGCACGATGACGGCGCCCAGCTTGGCCGCCGCGAAGATGGCGACCACGAACTCGGGCCAGCTGGGCAGGGTGAGCGCCACGCGGTCGCCCGCCTCGATCCCCAGCTCGTGCAGGGCCGCCGCGAGCGCGTCCGAGCCGGCGTCCACCTGCGCGTAGCTGAGCCGTCGGTCTCCGAAGGCGACAAAGGGCCGCTGCGGGTTCTCGCGGGCTCGCAGCGCAAGGCTGTCTGCCACCGTGAGCTCACCGAAGCGGTCGCGTAGCGCCATGGATCCTCCGTGCGGGTGATACGGCCATGTTCCGGGTTCGGAACGCGACAAACATACACGCCCGCCCCCGCTCGCGTCAAACCGCTGTCCAACGTGTGAAACTGCGGGTCCCACATGGAGGCGCGTTGACGTAACTGCATGGCTCACGCAGAGACGCAGAGACGCAGGGAAAGGCGCCGCTGTTCTCTCCTGCGCCTCTGCGCCTCTGCGTGAGACTGCTGTTCGGGTCTACCCGCCGCGCTGGTGCGGGGGTTATCTTCCGCCCCCGTTCCAGAGCCTTGAATCCCGCACCGCACGGCCCCGTTTGCAGCACGTTCCGCACTACCTGCGCGACCTGAATCCCGAGCAGCGAGAGGCCGCGCTGGCCACGCAGGGACCCGTCCTGATCCTGGCCGGCGCCGGCTCGGGCAAGACGCGCACGCTGGTCTTCCGCATCGCGCACCTGCTGCGCACCGGGGTGGACCCGCGCAGCATCCTCGCCGTCACCTTCACCAACAAGGCCGCGCTGGAGATGCGGGAGCGCGTGGCGAAGCTGGTGGGGAAAGAGGCCAAGGGCGTCCTCCTCTCCACCTTTCACTCGCTGGGCGCGCGGCTCCTGCGCGAGCACGGCACGCGCATCGGGCTCCCCAAGGACTTCTCCATCTACCCCACCGGCGACCAGGCGCAGATCGTCAAGCGCATCATCGCCGAAGAGGTGCACGTCGTCGCCACCGCGGGCGAGGACGTGTACGACGCCAAGAAGATCCTCTTCCAGATCGGCGACTGGAAGAACCGCATGATCGACCCCGCCACGGCCGCGCGCGAAGTGTCCGAGGGGATGGTGCAGGGGAACCGCACGGACGACTACGCCGTGCTCGCCGCCGCCGTCTACCCGCGCTACGAGGCTTCGCTGCGCGCGGCCGGCGCCTGCGACTTCGACGACCTCCTTCTGCTCCCGGTGAAGCTGCTGCAGGATGATGCCGAGGTGCGCGAGCGGTGCTGGAAGCGGTGGCGCTACATCATGATCGACGAGTACCAGGACACCAACGGCGCGCAGCTGGAGATGGCGCGGCTCCTGGCCGGTCCCCTCAAGAACCTGTGCGTGGTGGGCGACGACGACCAGTCCATCTACGCCTGGCGCGGCGCGGACGTGCGCAACATCCTCGACTTCGAGCGCCAGTTCCCGGGGTGCAAAGTCGTCATCATGGAGGAGAACTACCGCTCCACGCAGCGCATCCTGGAGGCGGCCAACGGCGTCATCCGCAACAACGCCACGCGCAAGGCGAAGACGCTGCGCACGGGAAACGGCCCCGGCCCCAAGGTGGACCTGTGGGAGTTCAACGAGGCCGCGCGCACCGCCGAGGAGCTGGAGGCGGAGATGGTTGCGCGCGAGATCGGCGTGCGCCGCTGGCACGAGCAGCTCAAGTGGAACGACTTCGCCGTCCTCTACCGCACCAACCTGCAGGCGAAGCCGGTGGAGGAAGCGCTGCGCGTGGCCAACATCCCCTACCGGGTGATCGGCGGGCAGAGCTACTTCGACCGCAAGGAGGTGGCGGACGCGGTGGCGTACCTGCGCGTCATCATCAACCCGGCCGACGAGGTCTCGCTCCGCCGCATCATCAACTACCCCACGCGCGGTGTGGGGCGCACCACGCTGATGAAGCTCGTGGAGGACGCCCGCGACGCCCGCCGCTCGCTCTGGGAGACGATGCGGCACGTGGACGAGGTGGCGGCGGTGAGCCGGGCGCAGCGCGAGCCGGTGAAGCACTTCGTGGAGACCATCGAGGAGCTGCAGGTGGAGTACCGCGCCACCGAGGCCGCCATCGCCGCCGGCCAGGTGGAGGAGCGCACCCTCTGCGGCTTCGCCCGCGACGCCGTCAAGCGGTTGCGCCTGGAAGAAGCCGTGCGCGCCGACAACGCCAAGAGCGAGCGCGCCGCCGAGGTGCGCGTCGAGATCCTGCGCGATTTCATCGCTTCCATCGGCACCTACGAGGAGCGCACCTGGACCGCGCAGCCCCTCCCCGACGAGGAGGACGACTGGAGCCCGCCCGCCCTGCGCGACTTCCTGGAGCGCATCTCGCTCAGCGAGGACGACGACAAAAAGGACAAGGATGAGGACGAGCCGGACCGCGTCACGCTGATGTCCATGCACGCGGCCAAGGGGCTGGAGTTCACCCACGTCTTCATCATCGGCCTTGAGGAGGAGATCCTCCCGCACTCGCGCAGCGTGAAGGCCGTGACGGAGGAGACGGAGGAGAACGGGATCGACCCGATCGCGGAGGAGCGGCGCTTGTTCTACGTGGGGATCACGCGGGCGCGTCACCGGCTGACGCTTTCCGGCTGCGCCACCCGCCAGCAGCGCGGCGGCTCCATCCCGCGCCAACCGTCGCGCTTCCTCAAGGAGATCCCGGTGGACCTCATCGAGCACCGCTCCGGCCAGACGCGCACCTCGCTGGCGCCCGAGGAGGCCAAGGAGATGAAGGAGAACTTCTTTGCGCGGATGAAGGAGATGCTGGCGCAGGGGGGGTGAGGGGGGGCACTGGGGCACCGGGGGATGAGGACCGGGGGATGAATCCCCCGGCTGGAACCACGCGAAGACGGCTGAAGCCGTCTAGTCATCCTGAGCGACGCGCCTCTCCATCCTTTCCCCGTCTCCATCCCCTGGCGCGGAGTGAAGGATCTACTGCGCGTATCGAGGGGCTCGTTGGTGACCGCGGTCCTCCTGCCTCGCCGGCTAGATCCTTCGGTCGCCGCAGGGAGAATCGCGTGCGACGCCAGCATACGTGCGGGCGGCTCCCTCAGGATGACATAAGGGTGCTCCGGGTCCACGAAGGTGTGGTGTTGGTGCAGCGAGTTCACTTGCCTCCGAAGCCACGCATGCCGAACCTCACCATCTCACGCGGGCCCGCCAGCGACGCCGACCTCGACACGGTGTACCAGGGACTGCGCGCGCACAACGAGGCGCGGGTGGGCGATCCGGGGTATTCGCAGATCCACGTCCTGCTGCGCGACGACGGAGGCGAGGTGCGGGGCGGGCTGGCGGGGGACGTGTACTTCGGATGGCTCTTCGTGCGCTACCTGTGGGTGGCGGAGGAGCACCGCGGCGGCGGCTACGGCGAGCGCCTGCTGCGCGAGGCGGAGGACGAGGCACGGTCCCGCGGCTGCCACGCCGTCTGGCTCGACACCTTCAGCTTCCAGGCCCCCGCCTTCTACCGCCGCCTCGGATTCCAGGAGTTCGGACGGCTCGACGACTACCCGCCCGGCCACGCGCGCCACTTCCTGTGGAAGCCGCTGGCCGAGTGATCCCATCGCTCACCCGAGAGACACAGAGGCACAGAGAGAACCTCAAAGGTTTTCTCTGTGCCTTGCAGTTCCCTCTGTGTTCTCTGTGTGAGGCTTTTCACGCCTGCTGCTGCGTCCAGATCACGATGACGCCGCAGCCGACCTCCGGGCCCGCGAAGCGCGGCGGGGTCTGGCTCGGCCCGCGGTAGACCTCCACCGCCTCGATGGCCGAGACCGCGATGATGTCGTCGATTCCCTCGGGGCGGGAAACAGGCTGCCCGTCCAGGAAGACGGCGGGGGAGCAGGTGCGCGCGCTCGGCCCCACGCGCCCCAGCGTCACCCCGGCCCTCCCCTGTGACACCACCCTGCGCACCCCCGGCACGCGGGACAGCAGCTCGGACATGCGGGTGCCGCCCTTGCGGATGACATCCTCGCGGCGCATGAAGACACCCGGGGAGGTGCGCTCGCGCTGGTAGAAGCCCGCGCGCTCCAGCCCCGGAACGTGCGGCGGCTCGGCGCGGCTGGTGATGGTGAGGGCATCCAGCTCCACGGCGCCGGCGGAGAGGTGCAGGTCCACCGCGAGCGCCTCGGCGGAGCCCACGTCGAACTCGGCGCTGGTCACCGGCTGGTACCCGATGCGGTCCGCGCGCAGGCGGTACCTCCCCGCCCCGCGCAGCGCGACGGTGAAGCGCCCCGCCGAGTCCGCGAGCACCTGCCCGATCACCCTGCCCGACCCGTTTACGGCCACGACCGAGGTGGCCGGGATCGGCCGCTCCGTCGCGCGGTCCACCACGCGGCCGCTCACGCTCTGCGCATGGAGAGCGGCGGGAACCGTCAGGAGCGCGAGGGCGAGTACCGGAAAACGTTTCCGAATCATGAGTCCTCCTGGGGCGGGCACAGCGGAGATCGGGCGGCCCGGATCCGGAAGGCTCGCCGGCACTGCGTGGGAAGGTCGGACAGGCGAACGAGGTCTAGCGTCATCGGCACCTCCTCGCGCGAGCCCGCGGGGAGCGCGGGCCCGCCGTTTCACCCGCGCAGGCGTTCCAGCAGCGAGGCCATGTCCGGTGGGAGCGGGGCCTCGAACGCCAGCGCCTCCCCGGTGGCGGGGTGGACGCAGGTGAGCCGCCAAGCATGCAGTGCCTGCCGCCGGATGAGCGCCGGGGCGGCTCCGCCATACGCGCGGTCACCGATCACGGGGTGGCCCAGGTGCGCCACGTGCACGCGGATCTGGTGCGTGCGCCCCGTGTCCAGCTCCAGCTCCAGCAGCGACGCATCGGAGAACCGCTCGCGCACCCGGAAGCGCGTCCGCGCCGCTTCGCCGCCGGGCCGCACCGCGCGCAGGCTGGAGTTGCGCGGGTGACGCCCGATCGGCGCCTCGATGGTCCCCTCCTCCTCCGCCACCCTTCCGCGCACCACCGCCAGATATTCGCGCCGCAGGGTGCGCTCGCGCAACTGCCGGTCGAGGTGCTGGTGCGCGAACGCGCTCTTGGCGACCAGCAGGAGCCCCGACGTGTCGCGGTCGATGCGGTGCACCGGCCGCACGCGCGCGTCGATCTCCTGCGTAAGGAAGTGGTGCGCGATGCCGTGCGACAGCGTGCGCGTGTGCTCGGGCGAGGTGGGGTGCACCAGGAGGAAGGGCGGCTTGTTGAGCACCAGGACGTCGCGGTCCTCGTGCACCACGTCCAGCTCCATCTCCACCGCTTCCACGCCCGCGCCCTCCCGCTCCCCCAGCTTCGCCGCCACCACGTCACCGGCGCGCACCTCCCGTGCCAGGTATGCGGGCTTGCGGTTCACCAGCACCCCCTTGGCCCGCGTCAGCCGCTGGATCATGCGCCGCGAGATCCCCAGCGTCCCCGTCAGGATCTCCTGCACCGTGCGCCCGGCCTCCTCTTCGCGCACCGTGTGCTGCGCCCATCTGCGTGGCGGCGCCGGCTTCCGTTCTTCGCTCATGTCCTATGAACCGCAGGGCTCACGCGGAGGCGCGGAGACACGGAGAGAACTCCGCCCCCTCTTCCGCGTCTCCGCGTCTCCGCGTGAGATCGCAGTTCGGCGGTTCACGAGCGCCCGGCCCCGGCGAGAACGGCCGCGACGGTCTCGTCGGCCACGGGGGCGCCCCAGCGGCCGTCGCGCATGGCGGGGGTGCCCACGCCCTCGATCAGCGCGTACTCCACACGCCCGTCGCGCGACTTCTTGTCGCCGCGCGTCCAGCCGATCACGTCCGCCGCGGCGTACTCCAGCGGGAGCGAGGCGGGAAGGCCAAGGCGCGTGAGGACGCGCCGCAGCCGCGCCGCCGTACCCGCGGCCGTCACGCCGATGCGCTCGCCCAGCCGCGCCTCCTCCACCATCCCGATCGCCACCGCCTCGCCGTGCAGCAGCGTGTAGCCGGAGAGCGACTCCACCGCGTGCCCCAGCGTGTGCCCGAAGTTGAGGAGCTTACGCGGCCCCGCCTCGCGCACGTCGCGCTTCACGATCTCGGCCTTGATCTCCACCGAGCGCACGATCATCCGGCAGAGCGCCTCGGGGTCCCCCGCCAGCAGCCGGTGCGCGGACTGCTCGATCCAGTCCAGGTACTCAGGGTCCGCGATGGCGCCGTGCTTCACCGCCTCCGCCATCCCCGCGCGCAGGTGCTCGGGGGGAAGGGTGCGCAGCAGGTCGGGGTCGATCACCACGCAGCGCGGCTGGTGGAAGGCGCCCACCATGTTCTTCCCCGCCGGCGTGTCCACCCCCGTCTTGCCCCCCACCGACGAGTCGATCATCGCCAGCAGCGAGGTGGGGAGCTGCACCAGGGGGAGGCCGCGCATGTAGGTGGCCGCCACGAAGCCGCCCAGGTCGCCCGGCACCCCGCCGCCGAAGGCCACCACCGCCGTGTCGCGCCCCAGCCCGGCCTCCATCATGGCGTCGCACACCAGCGCCCACGTCTCGCGCGTCTTGCGCGCCTCGCCGGCGGTGAAGGCGAAGACGTCCGCGCGGTAGCCGGCGGCGTGCAGCATCCGCGAAAGGCGCACGGCGTACAGCTCCGCCACCCGGTCGTCCGTCACCACCGCGTAGCGTTGCGCGGGGCAGAACTTGGAGAGGATGGTGCCGATGGAGCCAAAGATCCCCGGCCCCACCAGGACCTCGTAGCCCGGGGCGGAGCCATCCGAGGAGGATACGGCGATTCTCTGCTTGATGCTCATCCGGTAGTCTCCGCTCGCTGCAGGGTACGGCGGTCCAGCCCCACCCCCAGCACCGTTTCGTCCGCGATCCACCGGACCAGTTCCTTGAGGTCGCCCCCGCTCTCCCCGGCGACGCGTCGCATGGTGTGCGCCGCGGAGCCCCGGTCCAGCAGGGCGGCGATGCGCTCCAGCTCCGCGGCGTCGCCCAGCCGCTCGGCGTGGGGCCAGACGCGCTCCACCAGGCGCTCGATCGCCGCGCGGGCACTCTCCGCCCGCGGCGCCGGCGACCACAGGTCCACGAATTCCGCCTCCGTGCCGTCTCGCGAGGCGCGCCACGAGTTCTCGCCGAGCAGCGCCTGCACCACCGGCGGCGGGAGCGCGGGCTCCACCAGCGTGCCGTCCACCACCGCGGCCACGATCGCGCGGGCCAGCGCGGCGGCGGCCACCGCGTCGTCCAGCCGGGGCGTCACGTCCGTCACGCGGAACTCCACGGTGGGGTACCGGTGGTGCGGGCGCAGGTCCCAGTACAGCCGGCCGGGGGCGTCGATGCACGCCGTCTCCGTCATCCAGCGCAGGAGGAGATCCATCTCCTCGCTCCCCTCCAGCCGCGGCGGCGGGCCCGAGCGGGGCCAGCGCCGCCAGATCAGTGCGCGAAACGAGGCGTACCCCGTGTCGTGCCCGTCGTGGAAGGGCGAGCTCGCCGTGAGCGCCAGCAGGCAGGGAAGGTAGAGGCGCGCCACGTTGGCCACCCGCACCCGGTCCACCTCCGGCGGCACCCCCACGTGCACGTGCATCCCGAAGATCGCCTGCGTCTCCGCCAGCGCCCGGTACTCCGAGCGGATCTCCTGGTACACGGTCGCGGCGGTGAACTCGTACCCCGTGGCCGGGCTGAAGGGGTGCACCCCCGCCGCCGCGATCCTCACCCCCGCCGCCTCCGCCGCCACGGCCGCCTGAAAGCGGAGCCGGGCCAGGTCGTCGCGCACGCAGCTGGTGCCCTCGCACACGCGGGTCTCCACCTCCACCGTGTGCTCCTGCATCTCCGGCTTGACGTCGTCCGTCCAGTCCGCGGCGATGACGTAGCGGGCGCGCCCCTTCAGCTCCCCCGAGTCCGGATCGACGAGCTGGTACTCCTCCTCAACCCCTACGGTCAGCTCTTCTGCGGATGCGGTGCGGTGGAGCAAACGGAAAGCCTTTCAGAGAGTTCGCGGTGCCGTGCGGGAGGGGGAGCGCGCGCACCCCCTCTCGACCGGCACCCACCGAGCAACCTTCGCGCCGCGGCACGTCAGCCGCGGGGGGGCACTCCCGCCAGGCGCATCTTGGCCGCGTTGGCGACCGCCTCCTCCAGAACGCCGGTGCTGGCGCAGCTCACCGCGACGGACGAAACGGCGCGCTGGGCCGCGTCGCCGGAGACTTCCGTCTCCAGCACGGAAGCGCCGGCCCCCGTCTCGCGCACCCGCGACACCACCGAGATCCGCACGTTGTAGCGGTCCGCGAGCGCCGAGCCCATGGGGTCGGTGCCGCAGTTGAGGTAGCGCGACACGCGGACCTCGCCCAGCCGCCCGCGGTTCACCTGCAGCCCCGGGTTGCCGATCACCATCAGCGTGCTGTCGTACACCGCCAGGTCCAGCGCCAGGTCCTGGTACGCGCCCGGAAGCACCCCCCACAGCGTCTTGGCGTTCGCGGCGATCGGCGTGGTCCGCTTCTGGATGGTGTTGGCGGTCTCCAGGTTGATGGAGGTCTCCCCGCTCCCCGTCCCGTAGCTGACGCTGGTGGTCCGCCGGTCGACGGAGGTGGTGGTCCCGGGATCGCCCGTGGTCGCGCAGGCGGTGGCGGTGGTCACGGCCAGGAAAAGGGCAAAAACACGCATTCGGCCTCCAAGAGAGGTAAGGGGATCTCTGCGGGTCCATCCAGCGGATGGAGGGGTGCGGCGCCGCGCGCCGCGGGAGACTGTCTGCTCAGCCGTTCATGTCGTCCGCGCCGCCGGGGAGCAGCGGCCCCAGCCGGCGGACGGAGCCCGCGTCGGGAAGGGCGGCAAGGAGCTCGCGCGCGCTTCGGTGGAGCACCGGGTGGCGCCACTCCGGCGCCGCCTCGGCCAGCGGCACCAGCACGAAGGCCCGCCGCGCGATCTCCGGGTGCGGCAGCACCAGCTCGGGATCGTTGCGCACCTCGCCGGCGAAGTCGAGCAGGTCCAGGTCGATCGTCCGGGGCCCGTACCGCTCCGCGCGCACGCGGCCCAGCTCCAGCTCCACCCGCAGCAGCCGCCGGAGCAGCTCGTGCGCGGTGCCGCCCGCCTCCAGCACGCAGACGGCGTTGGAGAAGTCGGGCTGCGGCGGCCCGCCCACCGGCGCGGTGCGATAGAGGGAAGACACCCGCACCACCTTCGCGTGCCCCGCCAGGCTGCGCACCGCCGCGCGCAGCTGGCCCGGAGCGTCTCCCAGGTTGGCGCCGAGCCCCACGATCGCGCGCGCGGCGCCCTCGGCCGACATCCTGCTCATCCAGCTTCCGGGTGGACGGCGCCGGGGCCGCGGCCCCGTACTCCTTCTTCACGATACATCCTTGCGGGGCGGGTGCAAAGAGGGGCCCGCCCGCAACGTAAAAAGAAAAGGGAGGACGCCGGCTTCGGCGCCCTCCCTTTCTCCTCAGCCCATCACGACCCGCGCGAGCTTACGCCTCGTTCGTGAGGCAAGCAGTCGGATCGTACTCCTGGTTGTTCTCTTCACGCTGCGGGAGCGGGAAGTTCACGTCGTCCCCGTAGAACGAGCCCGCGGTACGGTAGTACGGGCCGGTCGGGAACACCTGCGCCTGCGTGTAGCCATAGTCGCGGATCATCCGGCGCAGGTCGCCCTGGCGGTGTCCGGTGTTGAACAGCCAGAACGCACGCTCGCGGAACAGCAGACGCAGGCGAGCGTCACGGGCCGCGGCCGGCGTCGCGGCGCCGATCCCCGGGTCCGTCAGCGGCGCAAGCGTCGTGGCGAACATCCGGCGGCGGTTGTCCGTTACGTTGGCCGCCGTGGACGGGTACAGCGTCGCGATGCGGGCAGTCGCGTTCGCGCGCAGGTTGTTCATGAACGTCAGGTAGCCCGCCACGTCACCCGTGCGCAGCGCCGCCTCGGCCTGAATCAGGCGAGCCTCCACGCCCGACGCAACCGGCACGTCGTCCGGGAACTGCGCGAACCGCAGGTCCACGTGCTTCGGGAGGGTGGTGGTGAACGCCGGACCGCCGAACGCCCAGTACACGCGCGGATCCATCGCGCCGCGGTAGTTCAGCCCTTCCGCGTTCGGAGCCGTCACGCGTGCGGTCGCCGAGTCGCGCGGGCCGGGAGGGTTGGCGCCCGGGTTGTTCGTGCGCAGGAAGAAGTTGTGCGGCGGAATCGCGATGCCGGACGAGTCCGCGCCTTCCAGGTTCGACACACCGTAGCGGCCGCCCTGCTGCAGCGACGCGATCGGGTTGTACTGCGTCGACTGGTTGGACGAGTGCTCCAGGAAGAACACGTACGCGTCCGGCACGCCCGCCACCGTCGACGCCGCGAGGGCGATGTTCGCGTCGCCGCCCCGCCCGAGCAGCGCCCGCGCCTTGCCGATGCGCGCGAGGTTGTCGTTCGGGCTGCGCGCCAGCGCATCGTTGAACCGCACGATCGCCGAGTCCAGCGTGGCCGCCGTGGTGAAGCCGGGGCCCGACGTCACCGTCGACGGATCCAGCGGACCCGACTCCGGCACGTTGCCGAAGGGAAGGTTGCCGCACCAGCCCTCGGCCAGGGTGACGTACGTCATCCCCTCGATCGCCCGCATGCGGGCGAAGGTGCCCGCGCTGTCCGGGAACACCCGGTTCACCGTCGCGGCGGCACGGCGCGCGGCCACCCGGGCAAGCTGCAGCCGGGCGTACGCGGCGTCCGACGTGTTCCCCGCGAGCGGCGCCTGCATCTCGCGCTGGTCCACGGCCTGGCGGGTGGTGAACGTGTCACCGTGGTACATCTCGTCCGTCAGGTTGCCCGAGGAGCTGAGGAACGAGTCGTCGCCCAGCCCGCTGTACCCGCCGGTGAACTGCCGGATGGCGCCCGCCACCAGGAACTGCACCGACTGCGGGTTGTCCACCTGCTCCGGGGTCACGCGCGCCGGATCCGGAGCGTCCAGGATCTCGTCGAGGTCGCAGGCAGCCAGCGGAAGGGCGACCGCCCCCACCGCAAGGAGCCGGGGAAGGGGCCGAAGCCCCTTCCGGAAGTTGAAGTTGTTTCGCATTGGCATCCTTAGAAGGTGAGGTCGACGCGCGCGCTGAACGTGCGCACCGGCGGCTGCGTGTTGAACTCACCCTGGGTGAAGTTGCTACCGCCCGCCTCGTTGCCCTCCGGGTCGAGCCCGGTGTAGTTCGTCCAGGTGCGAAGGTTACGGCCCGAGAGCGTAAGGCTGGCCCCGCGAAGGAACGGCAGGTTCCGGCCGAGGGCCTCCGGCGTGCCGAGGCGCACCGAGAGCTCGCGCCACTTCAGGAAGTCCGCGTCCTCCACGTACCCTTCACGCGTGCGGCTCGACGCCGGGATCAGGTTGGCCGCCACGTAGCGGGCCTGGTCGTCCAGCGAAGCCATCGTGTCGGCCACGGCCGCGCAGGTGCCCAGGCGCGGATCGGCCTGCGCACAGCGGAAGTACTCGGTGTAGTTGACGACCTTGTTGCCCGCGCGGCGCTCGAACAGCGTGGAGATCGTCACGTTCTTGAACAGCGTCAGGTCGGCCGAGAGCGACTGCGAGTTCGTGGGGAGCTGCGGCCCCAGGTACTGCAGCGCCACCGTGTCCAGCTTGCCCGTGATCGCGTTGCGCTCGGTCACGTTGAACGCGGACGTGTCCACGAACACCTCGGTCCGCGAGATCCGGCCGTCGCGGTTGATGTCCTCGTAGCGGTACGGAATCTGGAAGAAGCCGCCCACCGAGTAACCCTCGCGGTGCGCCTGCTCGCCGCGGTTGATCAGGATGGGGGCGATCCCCGCACCCAGCTCCTCGATCTTGTTCCGCAGCGTCGTCGCCGAAAGGCGCATGTTGAGGCGCGAGTTCGCGCGGTCCAGGATCAGCGCGTTCAGGCCGAGCTCCGTGCCCCAGTTGCGCACGCTGCCCAGGTTCTCGAACACGCTGCCGCCCACGCCCAGCGAAGCGGCCAGCGGGCGCGCCACGAGCGCGTCCGTCGAGCGCTTGGTGAAGTAGGTGAAGTCAGCGGAAAGGCGGTCCTCGAAGAAGCCCAGGTCGGCGCCCGCCTCGTACTCACGGGTGCGCTCCGGACGCAGGTTCGCGTTGCCGGTCTGGTTGATGACCGCGGCGAGCACGTCCGTCCCGCCGATCTGCACCGGCGTGCTGGAGAAGAACGTCTCCGCCTGGCCGAACGTCGGGCGGAGGCCCGACTCGCCGTACGCCGCGCGGAAGCGCAGGTTGCTCAGGAAGCCCAGCTCCGGGAAGAACGGCTCTTCGCTCACCACCCACGAGATGTTCGCCGCCGGGTAGAGGATGAAGTCGCTGATCAGCCCGCTGTTCTGGTCGCCGCGGATGCTGGCGGCAACGAACAGCCGGTCGCGGAACGCGAACTCCTGGCGCGCGAACGCACCGAAGATCTTGTCGTTCGTGAGCGTCTCGCTCACGCTGAAGAGCTGCGTGGTGGCGCTGCACGAAGCCGTGCCGGCCAGCGACCCTTCACCGTAGCAGGTGGTGCCCTCGAAGCGCTGCTGCTGGTAGCTGGTGCCCACCGTGGTGGTGGCGGTCAGCGCCGACGACAGGTCGAAGTTGCCCACGCCCGTCAGGTTGGCCGTGTACTGGTAGTTGTTGTAGCGCTGCGACGAGCGGTAGCCGCGGCCGTAGCTCGGGCTGATCGCCGCGAACGTCGCGTCCGGACCGAAGTTCTCGTGGTCGTAGCGGGTGTAGAAGTCCAGCCCCGTGTTGGCGTTCACCGACAGCCACGAGAGCGGGCGGTAGTTGCCGTTGGCGCCCACGATGAAGCGGTCCAGGTCCTGCTTGGTGGTCAGCTGCGTCACGTCGGCCGTGTTCAGGCCGAAGCGCGTGCCCGGGCGGCTGCCCGGCCCGCCGACCGCCTGGTTCTGCAGGTTGGCGGTGTACACCGCCGGCCCCAGCAGGCCGCCGATCAGGGGGCTGAACGACGAGTTGTCGCCCTGGTTGAACGACGCCTGGCTCTGGATGTAGCCGGCGTTCACCTGCACCGTCAGGTCCGGGCGGACCTGCGCGTTCAGGTTCGCGCGAAGGTTGTTGCGGCCGAGCGTGTTCACGCTGATCACGCCCTGCTCGTCGTCACGGTCCACCGACAGGTAGTACGTCACGGCCTGGGTTCCGCCGGACACGTTCACGCCCGTCTTCAGGCGGTTGCCGGTGTCGAACGGCCGGGTGCGCGGGTCGAGCAGCGAGTTGAACCGGAACGCCTGGTCCTGGCGGCACAGGCCGCGCGCGCGCGACTCGTTGGCGCAGAAGGTGTAGGCCGCCGAGTTGAGCAGGCCGGTCGTGTCGTTGTAGACGGGAACGGCGCCGTTCACCACCTGCACGGCGGTGTACGTGGCCGGGTAGTCCGTCTCGTCCTTGATGCGCCCGCCCTCGACGTAGCCGCGCCACGTCGTCTTGCCGGCACGCCCGCGGCGGGTGGTGATCAGCAGCACGCCGTTGGCGGCCGCCGTCCCGTACAGCGCGGAGGCGGCGGGCCCCTTCAGGACTTCGACGTTCTCGATGTCCTCGGGGTTGAGGTCGTTCAGGCGGCTCGGCGACTGGCCGCCGAAGCCGATGCCGCCGCGTCCGTTGCTCGCGAGCACGCCGTCAACGTAGATCAGCGGCTCGTTGGAGAGCGACAGCGAGTTGGCGCCGCGGATGCGGATGCGCTGGGCGGTGCCGGTGGTGCCGGAGGTGCCCTGCAGCGTCACGCCCGAGGTACGGCCGGTGAGCACCTGCGCGACGTTGGTGATGGGGCCGCGGTTGAGGTCGGCCACGCCGATGCTGGTGATGTTGGTGCCGGCCTCGCGGCGGCGCTCGGCCTGGCCGGTCACCGCGTTCACCACCACGCCTTCGAGCGCCACGGCCGAGGCCGCCAGCGAGAAGTTCTGGGTGGTGGTCTGGCCGGCGGTCACCGTGACCGAGCGGCTGCCCGCGGCGCGGCCGATGACGCTCACGGTGAGCGTGTACGAGCCGGGCTCCACGGCGGTGATCCGATAACGGCCGGCGGCGTCCGTCACCGTCTGCCGCGCCGTTCCGCCGATGCGAACCTGTGCACCGCTGATCGCGGCGCCGTTCTCCGCCGCCGTCACCTGCCCGGTCACCTCACCACGACCCTGGGCTTGCGCCAGGGTGGGGAGGGTGACCAGCGCGAGCAGCAGCGACGCGCAAAGCGTACGAAGCTTACCCATGTGTATCCTCCTGATCGTTTTCTCCTGCGGCCACCCTGACCCAAGTGTCCGGGCGGCCCGCCCGCGTACTCACCTGCCCGACCCCGCGCGCACACCTCCTGTCAAAAGAGTGGGAACGGGACCCGCAAATGCCCTGCACCTGCAACCGCGACCTGCCTCCCGGCGGGTGGGGGTCCTCTTTCGAGCGGACGTTCGTATGACCGAAGCCGAGCGTGAAAGGGTTCCTGCCGGGAGTCCTGCAAGCTTTGTATGATCCAGATTACTGTTACGTTAGCGCCGTATCAGATTTCCGTCAATCGCCCACACGCAATTTGCGTGACGCTCGTGCAGTATGCGACACAAACGTTTTGCCACGGACGCGCAAAGCAAACGGATTGTTGAACTTGCGCGCGCCCTGCCGGTCAGCTCCAGCGCACCCGGGCGAAGTGGCGCTTCCCCTTCTGCAACACCACCTCCCCCCTGGCTGCTACGCGGGCATCGCGGGGCGTCACCTTTTCGCCGTCCACCTGGACCGCGCCCTGCTCGATCTGGCGCTGCGCGTCCGCGTTGGAGGAGGCGAGCCCCACCCTCACCAGGAGACGAGACAGCGAGACCTGGCCGTCCTGCACCGCGAGCGAGGGCTCATCAGCGGCCACCTCGTGCAGTGGGATGTCTTCCGGCACTTCGCGGCGCCTGAAGACCTGGTCGAACCGGTCGGAAGCGGCGCGCCCCGCTTCGGCGCCGTGGTACAGCTCCACGATTCGCGCCGCGAGGGCGCGCTTGGAGGTGTACGGGTTCTCCCTGACCCCCGCCAGCGCCCGCTCCAGCTCCACGGAGGGGAGCCCCGCCGCCAGCCGCCACCACTCCTCCAGCAGCGTGTCCGGTATGGAAAGCGTGCGGCCGTACTGCTTGTCCGCGTCGTCGGCGATCCCCACGTAGTTGTCGTAGCTCTTCGACATCTTGTGGACCCCGTCCGTCCCTCGCAGCAGCGGCATCAGGAGGCAGACCTGCGCTTCCTGCCCGTACCGCTCCTGGAGGTCGCGCGCAACCAGCAGGTTGAACTTCTGGTCGGACCCGCCCAACTCCACGTCGGCCCGCAGCGCCACCGAGTCGTACCCCTGCATCAGCGGGTACATGAACTCCACCACCGAGATGGGCCGCCCCTCGTTGAAGCGCTTGCTGAAGTCGTCGCGCTCCAGCATCCTCGCCACCGTGTACTTGGCGGTCAGCTCCAGCAGGTCCTTGAGCCGCAGCGGGCGGAGCCAGCTCGAGTTGTACTCGATGCGCGTCCGCTCCGGGTCCAGCACGCGGTGCACCTGCTCGGCGTAGGTGAGGCCGTTCTCGCGGACCTCTTCCTCGGTCAGGGGCGGGCGCTGGTCGTTGCGCCCCGTGGGGTCGCCGATGAGGGCGGTGTAGTCGCCCATCACGAACACCACGTCGTGCCCTAACTCTTGAAACGTTCGAAGCTTGCGTAATGAGACAGCGTGCCCGATGTGGAGGTCCGGCCGGGTGGGATCGAAGCCCTGCTTCACCACCATGGGCTTCCCCTCGCGCACCGAGCGCTCCACCTTGCGCGCCAGCTCGCTTTCGGGAACGATCTCCAGCGTGTCGCGCCGGATCTCGTCCATCTGCTCGTTGGCCGGGGCGAACCGGTGGGTGGACATGGGTGGCCGGGTCAGACGCGGTTGATCGGTTGGAATGGAGCCCGTCAGTGTAGCCGGTGCCGTGCGGCGCGCGCAACCCCAGGGGGAACATATGGCGAACGATTCCGTCTTCACCTTCGACACCACGCACCACGCGCTCTGGGCCGAGGAGGTCGCCGGGGAGGCGGGGATCCCGGTGGAGGTGATCCCCGCGCCGCCCGCCGCGCAGGCGCGCTGCAGCCTGGCGCTCGCCACCCAGCCGGGGGACGTGCCGTGGCTGGCGGAGGAGCTACGCGCCGGGGGCGTCCCTTTCGCCCTCTTCGGCTGACGCCTCCCCCGCGTGGGCGCTCCACGCGGTGAAGTACGACTCCATCCAGTCGTAGATCGACGCCATCCCCTCCTGCATCGGCCGCATCGCCCGCTCGCGCTCCTCGCGCGGAAGAAGGAGCGCGTCGCGGATCTGGAGCGCGCACGCCTCGGGATCGTACGGGTTCACCAGCACGGCGCCCTCCATTTCCTCCGCCGCGCCGGCGAAGCGGGAAAGGACGAGCACCCCGCGCGTGTCGGTCTGGCTGGCGACGAACTCCTTGGCCACCAGGTTCATCCCATCCTGCAGCGACGAGACGATGCACACGTCGGCCATGCGGTAGAGCACCGCCAGCCGTTCCGGCGGCAGCGACTGCTTGAGGAGGTGCACGGGTCGCCACTCCGCGGTGCCGAACCGTTCGTTGATCCGCCACACCTGCTGGTCCACCTTCTGGCTCAGCTCGTCGTACGCCGCGATGTCGCTGCGCGAGGGTACGGCCACCTGCACGAAGGTGAAGCGCCCGCGCAGCTCGGGGTAGCGGTCCCAGAGGAGCTCCAGCGCCTTGAGCTTCTCGGGGATCCCCTTGGAGTAGTCCATCCGGTCGACCCCCACCCCCACCATCCCGCCGCCGGGCGCGTAGCGGGCACGCAGCCGCTCCATCGCCGCCTCGGCGCCGGGCGCGGTTGCCGCCGCGCGGAACTGCTCCACGTCGATGGAGATGGGGAAGGCGCCCACGTGGCAGGTGTGCCCCTCGAGGGTGGCGGTGCGCGCCTCCATGTCCACCGTGGCACCGGCCAGCTCCGCGGCGCAGCGCAGGAAGTTGTCCGCGAAGCCCGACAGGTGGAATCCCATGAGGTCGTTGGCCAGCATCCCGCGCAGGAGGAAGCCGGCCTGGGGCGCCAGGCGGAAGACGTCGTACGGGGGAAAGGGGATGTGCCAGAAGTGGGCGAGCGCCAGCCCCGGCCGCCGCGCCCTCACCAGGAGCGGCGCGAGCGCCAGGTGGTAGTCCTGGAACCAGACCACCGCGTCGTTGCCGCTCACCTCCTCCAGCACCGCCTCGGCGAAGCGGCGGTTTACGCGGCGGTAGCGCTCCCAGTAGCGCGAGCGGACGCGGGTGAGGTCGGGGCGCAGGTGGCAGATGGGCCACAGGAACTGGTTGCTGAAGCCCAGATAGTAGCGGTTGACGTCGTGGTGGGTGAGCCAGATGCGGCGGAGGGTGTACCCCGGGTCTTCGGGGGGCACGCGCACGCGCTGACCGGCGTCCACCGCCTGGGCGTCCGCCTCGCCGCTCCCCCACGCCACCCACGTCCCGCCCAGCGCCTGCATCAGCGGGTCGAGCGCCGAGGTCAGGCCGCCGGCGGGCCGGCCGACCTCCATTTCGCCTACCTCCTCCGACCAGCGGTGCTCGTACGGCTCGCGGTTGGAGACCACCACCAGCCGCCGCCCCCCGAACAGGGTGCGGAAGAGCGGGCCCAGGGCGTCGGGGGAGATGGACATGGGGCCGGGCGAGCGGCAACGGGCGTGCCAGGGTAGGGGTGCGTGAGTGCGTGAGTGCGTGAGTGCGTGAGTGCGTGAGTGCGTGAGTGCGTGAGTGCGTGAGTGCGGGAACGGGGACGCAGTGTTTTGCGTGCGGGGGCATGGGGCGGCGCGCGGGCGGACACGGGCAGCCACGCGGGGCGGCCCCTACGGGTTTGGGTGCGAAGAGGCGGGCGTCGGAGGTGCGGCGAGGGCGGGCAGACACGCAGGTCTGCCCCTACGGGTGTCGGTGCGCGGGGCGGGCGTTGGGGTGCGGGAGAGGGTGGGCGCGATGAATCGCGCCCCTACCGGATCGGTGCGAGCGAGGGCGGATGCGCGCGCCCGCCCCTCCCCCAGGTTGTTTTGGGGGAGGGGCCGCGAGGAACGAGCGGGGGAGGGGGCCCGCGGGCACTTGTGTCGGGTTGCGGCACGCGCGCGGCGGCGTATACATTATCCACTCCCCGCGTTGGCGCGCCGCGCGGGGCGGCGAATCACACCAGGAGGCTCTCGGCATGGCCGACTCCAGCAAGACGGTGCTCCTCGTGGAGGACAACGAGGACAACCGGACGGTCTACCGTACCATCCTCGAACACTTCGGCTACCGGGTGATCGAGGCACGCAATGGCGAAGACGGTGTGCGGATGGCCCGAGAGGACCATCCCGACCTGATCCTGATGGACATCTCCATCCCCCTCATCGACGGGTGGGAGGCTACGCGGATCCTCAAGGGCGATCCGGCGACCTCCACCATCCCCATCATCGCGCTCACCGCGCACGCGCTCGCCACCGACCGCGCCAAGGCGCAGGAAGTGGGGTGCGACGGGTACCTGGCCAAGCCCTGCGAGCCGCGGCGCGTGGTGGCCGAGGTGGAGCGCTTCATCGGCGCCGGGCGCGAGGCCAACGCTTGAGCGAGCCGCCGATCGGGGCGGGTGATCCGGAGCGCACGCGCATCCTGGTGGTCGACGACGTCCCGGACAACGTCGACATCCTGGATGCGCGCCTTTCGTCGCGCGGGTACATCGTCGTAACCGCCACCAACGGGCAGGAAGCGCTGGACCGGGTGCACGGCGAGGCGCCGCACCTCATCCTGTGCGACGTGATGATGCCCGTGATCGATGGCTTCGAGGTGTCGCGCCGCATCAAGAACGACGCTTCCCTTCCCTTCATCCCCATCATCCTGGTGACCGCCAAGGACACGGCGGAAGACATCGTGGAGGGGCTGGAGGCGGGGGCGGACGACTACATCAGCAAGCCGTACAACTTCAAGGAGCTGGAGGCGCGGGTGCGCGCCATGCTCCGCATCAAGCGGCTGCAGGACGAGCTCGACCAGAAGAACCGCGAGCTGGAGGACGCCAACAAGCGCCTCCGCAAGCTTTCGATCACCGACGGGCTCACGGGGCTCTTCAACCACCGCCACGTGCACGAGCTGCTGCGCGACGAGTGGGAGCGCTCGCTGCGCGGGGGCGAGCCGGTCGGGGTCGCCATGCTGGACCTGGACCGCTTCAAGAGCATCAACGACACGTACGGCCACCCCACGGGCGACGTGGTGCTGTACGAGACCGCGCGCATTATCCGCGAGGCCGCGCGCGAGATCGACATGGTGGGCCGGTACGGCGGCGAGGAGTTCATCGCCATCCTCCCCAACACGGACGAGGAAGCCGCCGCCACCTTCGCGGAGCGGGTGCGCACCGAGGTGGAGGCGCACCTCTTCCGCGACGAGTCAAACGAGATCAAGATGACCGTTTCCTGCGGCGTCGCCTCGGCGCCGCGTGATGGGGTGGACTCGCCGGAGGGGCTGCTGAAGCAGGCGGACGAGGCGCTCTACCTCGCCAAGACCAGCGGCCGCAACCGCGTGATCCGCTCGTCGGAGATTCCCGCCGCCTCGGAATGACCTCGCCCGTTCCGCCGGAGGCCGCCGCGCGCGCCGCCGAGCTCCGCGAACAGATCGAGCAAGCCAACCACGAGTACTACGCCCTGGACGCTCCCACGCTGAGCGACCAGGCGTGGGACCGGCTCTTTCACGAGCTGAAGCGTCTGGAGGAGGAGCACCCCGCCCTCCGCACGCCCGACTCCCCCACGCAGCGCGTGGGCGCCGAGCCGGCCAGCCGCCTGGAGAAGACGGCGCACCTGGCCCCCATGCTCTCGCTGGACAACGCCTTCTCCCCCGAGGAGCTGCGCGCCTGGGAGCAGCGCAACGCCCGCATGGCCGCCGAGGTCACCACGGCCGGCTACGACGTGGAGCCCAAGATCGACGGGCTGGCGATCGCGCTGACGTACGAGGACGGGGTGCTGGTGCGGGGCGCCACGCGCGGCAACGGCACCATCGGCGAGGACGTCACCCGCAACCTGCGCACGATCCGCGAGATCCCGCTTCGGCTGCGGCACGGCGGCGTCGCGATTCCCCCGCGGATGGAGGTGCGGGGCGAGGTGTACATGCCGCTCGGCGGCTTCGCGGCGATGAACGTGCGCCGCGCCGCCGAGGGGCAGGCCACCTTCGCCAACCCGCGCAACGCCGCGGCCGGCGCCGTCCGACAGCTCGACCCTGGCGTCACCGCCACGCGCCCGCTCCGCTTCTTCGCCTACGCCGTCCAGCTCGACCCGCGCTCCGCCGAGCGCCTTCCGGTAGACACGCAAACCGAGCTGCTGGACGCGCTGCGCGGGTGGGGGCTCCCGGTGAACCCGCTCACCGAGCATCGCGACGACCTGGACGGCGTGCTGGAGTACGTGGCGAAGTTCGAGACCACGCGCGGAACGCTGGACTACGAGGTGGACGGCGTGGTGGTGAAGGTGGAGCCGTTCCGCCTGCACGAGGAGCTGGGCGTGGTGGGCGGACGCGAGCCGCGCTGGGCGACGGCGTACAAGTACGCGCCCGACCTGGCCGAGACGACGCTCAACTCCATCGAGATCAACGTCGGCCGCACGGGCGCGCTCAACCCGTACGCCGTGCTGGAGCCGGTGGAGATCGGCGGCGTCGTGGTGAAGCTCGCCACGCTGCACAACGAGGAAGACATCCAGCGCAAGGACCTCCGCGCCGGCGACCGCGTGATCGTGAAGCGCGCCGGCGAGGTGATCCCCCAGGTGGTGGCCGCCGTCGTGACTGAGGGGCAGGCGCGCGGCGAGCCGTACAGGCTCCCCGACCACTGCCCCGCCTGCGGCACCCCGGTGGAGCGGCCGGAGGACGAGGCGATGGTGTACTGCCCCAATTCCGCCTGCCCGGCGCGGATCTACTGGGGCCTCGTTCACTTCGTCACGCGCTCCGCGATGGACATCCGCGGGCTGGGCGAGGAGCGCATCCGCCTCTTCCTGGAGCAGGGCCTCATCCGCGACGTGGCGGACGTGTACACGCTGACGCCCGAGCAGCTGCTGGCGCTGGAGGGCTTCAAGGAGAAGTCCGCGCAGAACCTGCTGGACGGGATCGCGGAGTCGAAAACGCGCGGTCTGGCGCGCGTCCTCTTCGGCCTGGGCGTCCGCCACGTGGGGCAGCACGCGGCCGAGCTGCTGGCGCGCCACTTCGGCGACATCGACCGCATCCTGGGCGCTTCGGTGGACGAGATGGTGGCGGTGCACGGCATCGGTCGCACGACCGCGGAGGCGCTGCACGGCTGGGCGCAGCACGAGTCGAATCTCGAGCTCGTGCGGAAGCTGAGGGATGCCGGCGTGGTGCTGACCGAGGAACGCGGCGAGGCACTGACCGGCGAGTTCACCGGCTACACCTTCGTCATCACGGGAACGCTTCCCACGCTCACCCGCGACGAGGCCACGGAGTTCATCGAGAGCCGCGGCGGGCGCGTGACGGGGAGCGTGACCAAAAAGACGAGCTTCGTGGTGGTGGGCGCCGACGCCGGCTCCAAAGCCACGAAGGCGCAGGAGCTGAACATCCCGCAGATCGACGAGGCGCGTCTCCTCGCGCTTCCCGAGGAGCTCGCCGCCGCCGCCGTGGCCAGGGCCGAAGCCGCCGCCGCCGATGCCGAATCAGCGGAAGCCTCCGCGGCCGCCGGTCTGCTCGAGCCCGTCAAGCCGAAGCGCGCAAAGAAGGCGAAGGCCGTTCCGGCGGAGGAGCCCGCCGAGGACGCACAGACCGAAGGCTGAAGTCCACCCGCCACACGCGACCTGCCATGAACGCCACCGCCCGCTTCGTGCACGTCCCCGCCGAGCTGTTCTCGTCCGTGCGGCGGGCCCTGGTCCGCGACCGCGAGCCGCTGGAAGCCGTCACGCTGCTGCGCGAGGTCGGCTTCGATCTGGGCGGCGCGGTGGACTCGGGGCTGCGCGAGCACGTGTCGCACGCCGGCGGCGGCGCGGACCCGTACGCGCTGGACCCCGAGCGCTTCTGGCAGACGGCTAGCGCGTACTTCGAGCGCCTGGGCTGGGGCCGCGTGGAGCACCGGCGCATACACCCCGGCGTGGGCGCGCTGGACCTGGTGGAGTGGATCGAGAACGGCGCGGACGGCGGCCCGCAGGGCTCGCACATCTCCACCGGCATCTTCACCGACCTGCTGGGGCGCATCGCGGGCGGCGCCGTGGTGGTGATGGAGGTGCCGATGGGCGGCGGCCTCACGCGCCTCCTCTTCGGCGCCGGCGAGACGCTTGGCGCAGTCTACCAGTCGCTCAGCACCGGCGCCTCCCTCGACGACGCCCTCGCCCGCCTCGGCTGATCCGACAGGACGGGGATCGCGCACGGCCCGCCACCCGGCGGGCCGTGCGTGTTTTCGGTGCGCGGTGTAGTTTGGAACGGAAGTGCGTGAGTGCGTGAGTGCGTGGGTGCGTGAGTGCGTGAGTGCGTGAGTGCGTGAGTGCGTGAGTGCGCCCCCACCCTTTGTCATCCTGAGGGAGCCGCCCACCGGGACTCCGCCGTGCCACCATACTTGCGCGGCGACCGAAGGATCTAGCCGGCGAAACAGGAGGCCTGCGTTCACCCACGGGTCTCTCGCCACGCACAGTAGATCCTTCGCTACGCGCCAAAGGATAGCGTGAAGGCTGGATCGGTGCGGCGCGTCGCTCAGGATGACAAGAAGGGGGGGCCCGTCGGCGCTTACGGACGCACGGACGGACGGCCAGCATCCAAACGCACTAACGCACTAACGCACTCATCCACCACCCTTTCTCCCGCACCGCCGCCACCATGCCCCGCACCCTTGCCCTGGACTACGGCGAGCGCCGCATCGGGGTCGCGGTCTCCGATCCGACGCGGACGATCGCGACCCTGCTTCCCACGCTGCAAAGGCGCATGGGGAAGAGGCCGCCGTGGTCCGAGATCCAGCGGATCATCGCGGAGCGCGAGGTGGACGAGGCGGTGATCGGGCTGCCGCTGGAGCTGAGCGGCGAGGAGAGCGCGTGGACGGCCGAGGTGCGCGCGTTCGGCGCGGAACTGGAGCGTCGCACCCAGCTTCCCGTGCACTGGATGGACGAGCGGATGACCTCCATCATCGCCGAGCGAAACGTGCGCGGCAGCGGACTCAAGAAGAGCCAGCGCGAGGAGAAGGGGCGCATCGACGCCGAAGCCGCCGCGCTGATCCTGGAAGGCTTCCTCACCCTCCGCCGCAACCAGGCGGCCCAGCAGCCCGAACCGTGACGCACGCACCCATCCGCCACTGCGCGGCCTTCCTCGCCCTGATCCTGCTCGCGGCCTGCGGAGGCGGCGGACCGTCCGGCCCGCCGATTCGCTTCACCGTCCCGGCCGGCAGCGGGCTCTCCGTCGTGGCGGATACGCTGGAGGCGCGGCAGATCGTCAAGTCTGCGGGCAGGTTCAAGCTGTACGCGCGGAGCAAGCGCGCCGCGGCGCGCATTCAGCCTGGCGTCTACGAGGTGCGGCGCGGCACCGAGTGGGCCGAGATCCTCCGTAAGCTGACCACCGGCGACGTGGTCAAGACGCGCATCGTGATCCCCGAGGGATGGACGGTGATGCAGGTCGCGCCGCGCCTGGCCAAGGCCGCCGGCATCCCCGCGGACAGCGCGCTGAACCTACTCTCGATCGACGAGGCGGCGAAGCGGCGCAAGGTTCCCGGGCCCACGCTGGAGGGCTACCTCTACCCCGCCACCTACGTCTTCCCCCTCGGCACCTCCGTGGACCGCATGGTGGACGCGATGGTCGGCCGGTACCGCCGCGTGTGGACCCCCGCCATGCGTGCCCGCGCGCAGGCGCTGCAGATGGACGAGCGGCAGGTGGTGACGCTGGCCTCCATCGTGGAGCGCGAGGCAAAGGTGTGGGGCGAGCGTCCCACCATCGCCGCCGTGTACCACAACCGGCTGCGGGTCGGGATGCGGCTCCAGGCCGACCCGACGGTGCAGTACGCGCTCGGCGGCAACCGCGCGCGGCTGCTGTACCGCGACATCGACGCCGTCAAGGACAACCCGTACAACACCTACACCCACGCCGGCCTTCCGCCGGGCCCCATCGCCTCCCCCAGCGCGGGCGCCATCCAGGCGACGCTCAACCCGGCGCCGGGCGATTTCCTGTACTTCGTTGCGCGTCCCAACGGCACGCACGTGTTCACGCGCTCGCTCGCCGAGCACAACGCCGCCAAGCGCGCATCCCAGGCCGAGGCCCGCGCCCGTACCGCCGCCCCGGCCCGATGAGCGCGCTCGCCGCGCGCCTGGGGCTGATCGTCGTCACGGACCCCGCCGTCCCCGCCGGGCGCACGCTGGTGGACGTGGTGCGCGCGGCACTTCGTGGCGGCGCGCCCGCGGTGCAGCTGCGCGCCAAGGACGCCTCCGCCCGCGATGCCGCCCTCCTCGCCCGCGAGCTCCTAGTGGAGACGCGCGCCGCCGGGGCCCTCCTCTTCGTCAACGACCGCGTCGACGTCGCCCTTGCCGTCGGCGCCGACGGCGCGCACCTGGGCGACGAAGACCTCCCGCTGGCCGCCGCGCGCCGCATCGTTCCCCCCGGCTTCCTGCTGGGGATGTCGGCCGACAGCGTGGAGCTCGCCCTCCAGGCCGAGCGCGACGGGGCCGATTACCTGGGCGTGGGGCCGGTGTACGGCACGGCCAGCAAGGCCGACGCAGGCTCGCCCATCGGCACCGCCCGCATTGCGGAGGTGGCCGCCGCCGTCCGCATCCCCATCGTCGGCATCGGCGGCATCCACGCGCGCAACGCGGCCCCGGTGGTGCATGCGGGGGCCGCGGGCGTGGCCGTCATCAGCGCGGTGATGCACGCGAATGATGCGGAGGCGGCGGCGCGGGCGTTGATGGAGGCGGTGAAGGGGCAGGATGGTTGGCGCTAGTGGAGCCGGCGGTTGAAACCGCTGCAACAACCGCGGGAAACCTGCCTTCGCAGGTTCGGGGGGCGGGCACCGGCGCGGAACCGGGGGATGAATCCCCCGGCTGGAACAACGCGAAGACGGCTGAAGCCGTCTCGTGAAGCGCGGATCTCGCCCGCGAGTCCGCGCAGGCGGACTTTGTGCTTTTGTTGCAGCGAGTTCACTCGCCCGACCAGGGGCCTGTGCAAAAAGGGGTGGACACCCAGCCGGTGTCCACCCCTTTTCATCCCCACACTCAGACCCTACTCCCGAACGCGGCTCTCCAGGTTGTACTTCGAGAGCATGCGGTGGATCGTCTTGCGGTCGATGCCGGCGGTGCGGGCGGCTTGGGAGATGTTGCCGTTGTGGCGCTTGAGAAGGTCCTGAAGGTACTCCTTTTCGAAAACCGTGATGGCGTCCGTCTTGGCGTCGTGGAACGGCTGGTCCGCGTTGAAGATGTTCATCGGCCGCACCCCGCCCGCCCCGCCCCCGCCCCGCTGCGTCAGCTCCTCCGGCATCTCTTCCAGGCCGATCTCCTGGCCGGGGAGGCACATCGAGACGATGCGCTCCACCACGTTCTGCAGCTCGCGCACGTTGCCCGGGAAGTCGTACTCGGACAGCTCCCGCAGCGCCTCGGCGGAGAAGCGCAGGTTGTCGCGGTCGTACTCCTGCGCGAAGCGGCGGAGGAAGTGTTGCGCAAGCGCGGGGATGTCCTCCTTGCGCTGGCGCAGCGCGGGGAGGCGGATGGGGACGACGTTGAGGCGGTAGAGGAGGTCCTGGCGCAGCGCGCCGTCGCGCACCGCCTGGTCCGGATCGCGGTTGGTAGCGGAGACCCAGCGGACGTCGATGGAGATCTCGCTCTCGCCACCCACGCGGCGGATGCGGCGCTCCTGGATCACCCGGAGGAGCTTGGCCTGCAGCTCCATGCTCATCTCCGAGATCTCGTCCATGAAGAACGTCCCACCGCTTGCCACCTCCAGCAGCCCGCGCCGCTGCACGTCCGCTCCGGTGAAGGCGCCCTTTTCGTGGCCGAAGAGCTCCGATTCCAGCAGGTGGTCCGGAAGGGCCGCGCAGTTGATGGCCATGAACGGCCGCGCCGAGCGCCGGCTGTTCGTGTGGATGGCCCGCGCGATCAGCTCCTTCCCCGTCCCGCTCTCGCCCGAGATGAAGACGCTGGCATCCGTCGGCGCCACGCGGCTGACCACGGAGAAGACCTTCTGGATGGCCTCGCTGGTGCCGACGATGTTGTCGAAGCTGTAGTGGCGCTTGAGCTGGTCGCGGAGCTGCGCGTTGTCGCGCACCAGGCGCACCTGCTGCGCCGCGCGCCCGATGAGGATGCGCAGCTGCGTGGCCGTGAACGGCTTGGGGATGTAGTCGTACGCGCCCGCCCGGATCGCCTCCACGCTCGAATCGACCGTCGCGAAGCCGGTGATCATCACCACGAGCGTCTCGGGGGCGAGCTTCTTGATCTCCTTGAGGAGCGCGAGCCCGTCCATGTCCGGGAGCATCAGGTCCGTCAGCACCACGTCCGGGTGGTGGCGCCGAACGACCTCCAGCGCGTTGCGGCCGCGGCCCTCGCTGTAGACGGCGTACCCCTCGCTGGACAGGATCTGGCCGCAGCTCTTGACCAGCAGCTCCTCGTCATCGACGATCAGCACGCTGACGGGAAGAGCGTTGTCGGGAGTGTCGCTCATCGGAAAAAGCGGGGGGAGTGCGTGGGCGGAGCGGGAGCGAAGCCGGACAATTATGTTTGCGGTGGTAGCAGTATACGCGCCCCGCGCCTCCCAGGCAACGCCACAGCCCCCCGCTCGTGCGGCCCCGTGCGGCTCTCGCGCAAAAGGCGCGCTGTGCACATCATTAACGCGACCCTCCGCTGCCATCACTTCCGCGGCCCCCTCCACAGCCTGCGTGTGCCCGCCGTGCTCCCCTGCCCCGCCCCATGACCGAAGTCCGGTCCGACACGTCCCACGCGCCGCAGGTGGAGGCCGCGCACAACGCCCCCGCGCTGGGGATCCACGCGCTGGCGGGACGCGAGCTGGAGCGCTTCCTCCAGCGCCAGAAGGCGGGGAGCCGCTTCCTGGAGATCGACCTCGAGGCGGAGCTCGGGCAGATCCTGGAGCGTGCTTGCGCGCTGGTGCCATCGGAGTGCGGCGCCGTCTTCCTGGACGATCCGCTGCGCAAGGTGGAGGACCGCGCCGCCAACGACCTGTTCGTGGTGGCCGCGTTCGGCGCGGACGCGGAGACGCTCCCCGGGCGGCCGGCGGGGGCGGAGTCGCCGGTGGGGGAGGTGTACCGGTCAGGGCGCCCGCACCTCTCCGGCGGCGCGGGGGAGGCGGAGTCCGTGGTCGCGGTTCCCATCACCATCGGGAGCACGGTGTGCGGAGTGATCGAGCTGGCGAACCGGGACGGGGGCTGCCCCTTTTCGCCGCACGACCTGGCGGTACTGGAGATCTTCGCGGGCTACACCTCGTCCACGCTGCAGAACGCGCTCGACGCCAAGCGCGCCAACGAGCTCGCCAAGCGCGACGACCTGAGCGGGCTGTACAACGACCGCTGGATGCACGTGCGGATCGGCGAGATGATCGCGGAAACCGACGAGGAGGGGGGCGAGTGCGTCCTGGTCTTCATGGACCTGGACCACTTCAAGGGCGTCAACGACAGCTACGGCCACCTGGCCGGGAGCCGCGTCCTGCGGGAGATCGGCTTCCTCCTGCGCCGCGTGGTGGACTGGGAGAGCGCCATCCTCTGCCGCTACGGGGGCGACGAGTTCGTGATCGGCCTCCCCTCCACCACGCTCGCGGAGGGGACGGAGGTGGCCGAGCGTGTCCGCGCCGCCATCGCCGAGGCGACGTACCTGGACCGCGAGTACGGGCCGGACCTTCCGCCGCTCTTCCTGCGCGGCGCGATCACGGCGTCGCTGGGCGTGGCGGCGTACCACGCGGGCGACTGGGGCGGCACGGTGCACGACCGCGAATCGATCCTCCTGCGCCACGCCGACTCCGCCATGTACGCGGCGAAGGCGCAGGGAAAGGACCGCGTGGCCGCCGCGCCGTAACCCGGCTCCGGACGCGGAGCGCGCCCGCTACGGTTGCGGCGCGTTCGCCCCGAGCGTAGGCTGAACCGCCAGGATCAGCCCCCCGCCACCGGTTCGTCTCTGCACGCCGATCAGCATGGTTTTACCCGGCGTGGCGTTGATGATCGTGCTCAGCGCGTCCCCTCCCGATTCGAAGTCGACCTGGATGGTGAGGCCCGCCTGTGCCCCCGCCGCGGTGCCGGCGCGTACCGTGCCGGACAGGCGCACGACGCCCTGTTGGTATCGAAAGGGAACGCCCTCGAGCGCCGTCACCAGCAGCTCGTTCTGCAGGCGGTAGCCGCGGTAGCGGAACATGTCACGCAGCGGCGCCTCCACCCGAGCGATCGCCGAGTCGCCCCCTTCGAAGTCGCCCGCCTCGATCACCTGGAAGCGGAGCGTCACCACCGCCGGCACGCCATCGTAGCGCTTGAGCAGCGCGGTGATGCTGTCCAGCCGGTCGGGCGACTCGCGAACGGTCAGCAGCCGCCCCTTGCCGCTGATGAACCCGCCCTCACGCACGTACGGCGTTACCAGCGTCTCGGCTTCCGAATAGTCCAGGCGGTGCAGCTCGTACGTGCGCACGGCCATCCCCCGCCGGCTGTCGCACGCCGCGGCCAGCAGGATGGCGGCGAGCACCAGAATCGCTTTCAGCTTCATCATCATCCCCTTTAGTAGAACCAGACCACCGTTACACCGGGATCGTTCGTCTCCAGCACGGCCACGCCGCGCCCATCTACCGACCGCGCCACGGGGGCGGGGGCAAAGAGCACCCGCGCGATGCGCTCGGCCGTCACGCCGGGTGGCTCCTCCGCGGGCGCCGGGCGCCGCGCCAGCATCACCGCCGCCATCCCGGCGGCGAGCGCCAGTGGGGCCGCCCAGCGCCACGCCCGCGCCGGACGGAGGCGGAGGACAGCGGTGCGGCTGGGCTCCGCCGGCCGCGCCAGTTCGGCAAGGGCATGGTCCAGCTCCGCCATTCCGGCCACGATCGCCGCCGCGCGCCGGCGGCACTCCTCGCATCCCGCGAGGTGGTCCGCCATAGGTGAGCCTCCCGCGGTCCGCAGCTCGGCCAGGTCAGCCTCCAGCATCCAGCTGCGCGCTTGCTCGCAGTCGTTCGTCATCGGTCGTCGGCCAGGGTTGGATGCGCCGCCAGGATCCGCTCGCGGATGGCGCGCCGGGCGCGCAGCAGGTGCACGCGCGCGGTGGGGGGCTCGATGTCGAGCATCTCGGCCGCCTCCGTCGGGGTGAAGCCCTGCAGGTCCACCAGATCCAGCATCTCGCGCTGGCGTCCCGGGAGCTCGGCCAAAAAGGCGCGCACCAGCTCCGCCGCCCGCCGGTTCTCCATCGCGTCGATGCGGTCCGCCGTGCCGGCCCGCGGCTCGCCCGCCACGGCGAGCTCGTCCAGCGCCTGGCAGTGCCGCGACTGGCCTCGCGCCCACTCCACCGCGGCGTTGGCGGTCAGGCGGTACAGCCAGGTGGTGAAGCGCGAGCGCCCTTCGAAGCCACGCAAGCCCCGGTGCATGCGGATGACCACCGCCTGCGCCACATCCTCGGCATCGTCCGCGTCGCCGGTGCGGGCGAGGGCCCAGCGGCGCACCTGGGCGCGCACGGCCGTCGCCAGCTCCGCGAACGCGCCCTCGTCGCCGGCGCGCGCGCGCTGCACCATCCGGTCGACGGCGTCGGCGCCGGGCGCGGGCTCGGTCACGCCCGCTGCGGCCGCGAGGACGGTGCGCTCACCGGGGCGTGGCCGCGCTGGCGGTCCGCGCATCGTCGGCGCGCAGCATCTCCAGCGCCTCGCGCCAGCGCGGCGCGCGCGGAGACGATGCGTTGTCGGCCATCAGCCGCTGCAGCGCGGCGCGGTGTGCCGCCTTCTTGGCGCCGACGGCGGCGACCGACAGGTCCGGGCGCACACCGGTTCCTTCCCAGTTGCCATGCGTCACCGCGTTCTCCACGCGCGCCGTGGGCACCATCACCCCGAAGTGGGACCCGAGCATGACCCACCCGCCCGGGTTGGCGCCTCCCCGTGTCTGCTCGCCCACGACCACGCCGCGGCCGAGCGCCTGCAGGTCGTACGCGAACCCCTCCGCGGCAGAGAAGGTGCGCCCGCTGACCAGCAGGTACACGGGCTTGTCGATGTAGCGCGGCCCCGCCACCTGCGCCGGCGTCCAGATCTGCGCGGTGTCGCCTCCGCGCCGGTGGAGCGTGCTCAGCAGCCTCGGCTGTGCGATGAAGTACGAGGCGAACAGGGCTTCCATCGTCGCGAACCCGCCTCCGTTGTTCCGCAGATCGACGATCAGCGCGTCCGTCTGCGCGAGGAACGACATCGCCGTGGCGAGCGCGGCGCCCGCCAGCGCCGGGTTGTCGAAGCGCCCGATCTCCAGGTAGCCGACGTTGCCGTCGAGCCGTTCGAGCGCATGAAGCCCGAAGTTGCGCCACTGCGCGTTCTCCAGGTCGCGCGCCGAGTCGGCGGCGGTGAGTCCGGCATCGGGGGCCGCCGTGCGCGGGGCGACGCTGAACTGCACCCGCATGTGCTTGTCGCCTGTCGCGCGGCGCAGGTCGGCGGTGAGCGTGTCCGTCAGCGCCGAAGCGGTCTCGAGCCGCCGGTAGCGCCCGGCGCGCACCCCCTGCCGCATCTCCCTCGCGGCGGCGGCGCCCGTGTCAGGGAACACGTACCCGGTGTCCACCGCAAGCGCCGCGGCAAGCGCCACCGAGTCGCGCGTGGCCGGCGCCACCGGCATGTCTTGCCGCTCCTGCGCGCTCGCTGGATTGAAAAAGGAGAGTGCTGCGGCTAGAGCAAGTGCGGGGATGCGGAGTGTGGAGGAGAACATGATCGCTCGCGGTGCAGGGGGCCGAACCAACGTGAACAGCCCTGAGACGAGAGCTGAGCCCGTTGCGTTTACCTGCAGGGCCTCACACAGAGCCACAGAGGGGGCACGGAAAGAACAGGAAGAGGTTTTCCTCTTGCGGTTCCCTCTGTGTTCTCTGTGTGAGGCTATTTCCAAAACAGAAGCCCCCCGACGCTCGTGCTGAGCATCGGGGGGCTTGATGTGCAGGCCGGCGGCGCCGTACTCTCCCACCGGGTGGCCCCGGCAGTACCATCCGCGCGAGTGGGGCTTAACTTCCGAGTTCGGGATGGGATCGGGTGATCCCCCACGCCATGGCCACCGGC
>DASVTZ010000204.1 GCA_036387335.1 Longimicrobium sp. | reverse complement strand
AGCCTGTGAACGGGATCCGCGTGATCGGCCGCAACACGCAGGGTGTGAAGCTGATCAACCTGGGCTCCAAGGACACGGTGATGGACGTGGCGCGCGTGGTGAACGAGGACGCCGTCCCCGAACCTATCGTCTCCGAAGCCGAGGAAACGACGGAGATCGTGCCTTCGGCCGCGCTCGAGGAGGAAATTGGCCTCGACGAGGATCTGGAGGACGACGACACCGCAGACGCGGACGATGTGGACGACGAGGAGCTTCCGGAGGAGGACTACACGGACGACCACCTGGACTCGTTGTAGCCCTCACCCCCAGCGTCGCTCCGCGACGCATCCCCCTCCCCCGATACTGCCCGGGGGAGGGGGTTTGCGTTCTGGGGTGGCGGGGCGCCGGCATCGGGCGCGGCGGAGGGCACGGGCAGCCACGTGGGGCGGCCCCTACGGGATCGGGTGTTAGGGGTCGGGGTTCGTGGCGCGGGCGAGGGCTGGCGTGATGAATCGCGCCCCTACGGGGTTTGTGCGTGAGGCGGGGGTTCGTGGCCGGGGCGAGGGAGGGCAGACACGCAGGTCTGCCCCTACACGATCGGTGTGGGGCGCGGGCGGTGGTGTGGCACGGGCATTGGGTCCGCACGCGGAGTTCTCCCCCTCACCCGCCCTGCGCCCCCGCAGGCGGGGGAGGGGGCCGGGGGGAGGGGGCCCTCTGCGGGGCACAGAACCCACCGACGCGCACGCAAGCCCCCTCTCTCGATAACGGCGAGGGCGCAGCCCTCTCCTGTTATCGGGAGAGGGGGCAGCGAGGAACGAGCGGGGGTGAGGGCCCCTACCCCCGCCGCCCCCGCGGCCTCCTCGGCGGGCGGCGCGGCTTCGGCTTGGGTTTGGGCTTCGGCTTGGGTTGCGCGGCGATGGTGCCGGGGCGCGGCGTGATCTTGACGTCCGTGATGGAGAGGACCGCCGCGGTGTTCACCGTCTGGCGCACGCGGTAGATCTCCCCCGTGGTGCCGCCGTCGTAGGTGCGGTTGGTCAGGATGATCACGAACAGGTCGCGTTGCGGATCGATCCAGACGGAGGTGCCGGTGAAGCCCAGGTGGCCAAAGGAGCTGGACGACAGGTAGTCGCCCGCGGAGGAGCGGGGGGCCGGCTTGTCCCACCCCAGGCCGCGGTTGCCGGGGAGCCCCTGCGGCGCCGCGAAGATGCGCACCGTGCGCGGCGACCACACGCGGCGCGCGCCGTACGACCCGCCGTTCAGCAACGTCTGCGCGTAAACCGAGAGGTCGCGGGCGGTGGAGAAAAGCCCCGCGTGGCCGGTCACGCCCCCCAGCCGGAAAGCGTTGGCATCGTGCACCACGCCGTCGATGGTGTACGGCCGCTCGGAGCGCAGCGCGGTCGGCACGGTGATCGTCTGCACCAGCGCGACGGGGGGATCGTACTGCGTGGACTGCATCCCCAGTGGTCCGTAGACGCGGCGCGCCAGGAACTGGTCCACCGGCACCTCCGCGCGCCGCCGCACGACCTCGGCCATGGTGATCATCCCGAAGTCGCTGTACTCCATCTTCTCACCCGGGCTGGAGACGAGCGGCGTGCGGTAGACCCGCCGCAGCGCCTGCTCCGGGTCGTGCGCGTCGCCGTACAGGTCCGCGCCCGCGGGGAGGCCGGAGGTGTGGGTGAGGAGGTGGCGGATGGTCACACTGCTCTTTTCACCCCCACGGAAGAGCGGCACGTACCGGCGCACCGGCGCGTCCAGCGGAAGCTGGCGGTCGTCCACCAGCGCCATCGCCGCCGCAGTCGTGCCGACCACCTTGGTGAGCGATGCGAGGTCGAAGAGGGTGGTCTCTGGATCCACCGGCATGCCGCCGGTGCGGCCGTAGCCGGTGAGCTTCACCAGCTTTCCATGCCGCCCCACCGCCACCGCCGCGCTGGTGAAGATGCCGTCGTCGATCGCCTTCCTCATCAGCCGGTCGATGCGGGCCAGCGAGTCGGCGCTCATCCCGGCATCCTTGGCGGCGGCGCGCTCCAGGGTGCGGGCGGCCGGCCAGGCGAGCGGCCGCGGCGCCACCTCCTCGCGCACCAGCACGCCCGTCACCGCGCGCGCCGCCGCCCGCTGCGCCTCCGGCCCCGTCCCCCACGCCAGCACCGCCGAGGGCACCTGCGGAAGCGAGTCGCCGGGGGCGGGGAGGAAGGAGACGTAGACGATGCGCCGCGAGGCCGTGTCCGCGGGGGCGGTGGTGCTGTCGCGCTTCACCGTGTCCGTGGGGATGGCGACGCCGGGAAGCCGGTCCACCACGCGCGGCGCGGAGCCGGGCAGCGCGACGGCGACCACGCAGGGCGCATCGTTCGCTGGCCAGGCGGTGAGGGCGGAGAGCGGCCCGCGGCGCGCCACCCACGGCGTTCCCAGGGCGGCCAGCCCGCGCGAGCGCCGCGCCAGCTCGGCGGTGAAGACGGGGAGATGGAAGTTCTTCGGGAGGACCAGGACGATCCGCGTGCAGCCGCGCAGGAGAGCGGCGGGCGCCGTGCCCGCCACGTTCACGGCGCGCCCGTGAAGCTCCTCCGCCAGCCCGAGCGCCTCCGTTCCGCGCAGGGCGGCGCGCACGGTGGAGAGCGAGTCCTGGCGCGGCCGGTCCACGCCCAGCCGCGCCTTGGCCGCGAAGATGCGCCGCACGGCCTCGTCCACGCGCGCGGCGGAGAGCGTGCCGCGCTCCACCGCGGAGGCGAGCGTGCGCACCACGGCGGCGGGATCGTCCACCCCCACCAGCAGGTCCGCGCCCCCGGCGATGGCCGCGACCGGCGCGCCGGCGCCGAAGCGGGCGCGAAGGGGGCTGCCGGGGCCCACTTCCGCCACCAGCAGCCCGTCGAACGCCATGTCGCGGCGCACCACGCCCGCCCCCGCCACCGGCGACAGGGGGAGCGGAACGGAGTCGCCCGTGAGCGCGGGGAGCGCGACCCAGCCGAGCTGCACCCCCATCACGCTGTCCTGCACCGCCGAGCGGAGCGCCGCCAGTCCGCCGGCCTCCAGCGCGGCGCGGTCCCAGCGCAGGATCGGCGGGACGGGCCCGGATGCCCAGCGCGGCGGGTCGAGCGCGGTGACCATGGCGGGCAGCCCCGCCGCGCGCAGGTCGCGGAGGAACTCCGCCGTCGCCGCGGGCCCGCCGGTGGTGGTGACGTCGCCCGGAACTCCGCCGGAGGGCCCCGGCAGGCGCGGGCCGGGGATCAGCGCCAGGTCGATCCCTACCGCCTTCGCCTCCGCGGCGATGGCCTGGGCGGCGCGGGTGTTGATGACGGCCGGGCCCAGCTCGGAGGGCGCAGGGAGCTCGGTGCCGCCATCCAGCACCGCGCCCACGCCGCGCTCCAGCCGCGCCATCACCAGTGGCGGTAGCGGCCATCCACGCCGCAGCGAGTCCAGGAGGACGGCCGCGCGCTCCGCTCCGCCCCCCGCCAGCTCGATCCCGCCCACCCGCGGCGTGTCCGCGAGGGCGGGCGGTAGGCCGGAGGCGGGGACCGCCACGCGCGCGACCACCATCTGCGCGAGCTTGTGGCGCAGGGGCATGCGGGCGATCCTGCCCGGCGTCCAGGGGTTTTCCGGCGGGGGCGACGAGCAGGCCGCCAGCGCCGCCGTCGCGAGCACCGCGAAACGCAGCCGTCCCACGGGGGAACGGCGGATGATGCGTGAGAGCAAGATTTCCATTCGGTCCGTCTGCGTCGGTCGGGGCGCCCGGCGGGCCGCCCCGCGCACGAACGGCACGAACCGGACCCGCGCCGTGGGACACACCTGGTGCAACGGATGCGGCGCCAATGCCTCAACAGCGCCACCCGTCGGACGAGAAAACCGCGTAAACGTTCACACTGTGCATGTCGCAGGGGCTGGTCCGGCTCTTGCCCTTCGCGCGCCAGCCAGCCATTCGCCCAAGCCGGACTCCCCCGGGCAATCCGCTCGCGTCCGATCGGTCCCCAGCATCTTTTCCACGAGTTCCGCCGCCCGCCGGGCACCACGACGGGTCACCGCGCGCACCCTCCTCCGGGGCCGCGATCCCCGCCCCGGGCTGAGAACCATACATCGCGCAATGAGCGACACCCCCGCCACGGTCTTCGTCGCCGACGACAACGCGTCCATCCTGCACGGGCTGGAGCGGGCGCTGCGGGCGAGCGGCTACACCGTGCACACGGCCACCAACGGCCACGCCATCATGCGGCTGCTGGAAGCGGCCCCCCAGCCGCCCGACCTGGTGCTGCTGGACGTGATGATGCCGGAGATGAGCGGCCTGGACGTGCTGCGCCGCCTGCGCACCGAGCCGCGCTGGGCCGACGTGCCCGTCGTCCTCATCACCGCCACCAACGACGGCGCGCTCCCAGTGTCTGCACTGCGCGACGGCGCGGTGGACTTCCTCACCAAGCCGTTTCGCCTGGACGAGCTGCTGGCGCGCGTGCAGTCGCACGTCCTGCGCAACCGCGAGCTGCGCCGCGTGCGCGAGCAGGCCCGCATCCGCCTGGAGACGATCGACCTGATTCGCGAGTTGAACCGCGTGGTCACGGCCGACGAGATGTTCCACCTGGTCACCTCGCGCACCGCCCAGATCCTGGGCGTGGCGCGATGTTCCGTGCTGGTGGTGGAAAAGGGGGAAACGGACGTACGCATCGCCGCCTCCTCGCAGGGCCAGCCGGAGGACGGCCTGGTGCTGCACCTGGAGGACTACCCCGAAGTGGCGGAAGCGCTTCGCACGGGCCAGCCGGTGAAGGTGTGCGACGCGGAGTCGTCTCCCCTCTTCGACACGGTGCGCGGCGACTGGGAGGCGCGCGGCTTCGTGCGCCCGCTGCGCTCCTCCATCGTCGTCCCCTTCGCCATCGCGGACGGGATGACGGGGCTCTTCGTGGAGCGCGCCACGGTGGACGAGCCGGCGCTGGGAGAGGAGGCGGCGGAGCTTGCGGTGCGCGTGGTGGAGGCGATCGTCCAGGCGTGCGACCGCGTGCAGGTCTTCCAGCGTCTGGTGGAGCAGCGCGAGCGCGCCCACGACCTCGCCAACACGGACGAGCTCACGGGGTGCTCCACGCGCCGCTCGCTCCTCCTCTACCTGCAGGGGGAGCTGGCCGCGGCGCGCGAGCGGGGCGAGCCGGTGAGCGTGGTGGTGCTGGACCTGGACCACTTCAAGCAGATCAACGACACCTGCGGCCACATCGCCGGCGACGCGGTGCTGCGGGCCCTGGGCGCCTGGCTCACCGCCGAGGGCGCCGCGCGCCCGCACGACCGTGCCGGCCGCTACGGCGGCGACGAGTTCGTAGCGGTGCTCCCCGGCACGGGGCCGGCGGGCGCGCGCCGCTTCGCTGAGCGGGCGCGGAAGCACATCGCCTCCATCCCTTTCGTCTTCGGCGACGTGGCGGTGCGCGCCACCCTGAGCGCCGGCATCGCCTCCTGGCCCGACTGCGACGCCGCCACCGGCGAGGAGATCATCGCCGTGGCCGACGCGGCGCTCTACACCGCCAAGGAGCGCGGCCGCGACCAGGTATGCCTGCCGCCGGAGCTGGGGGTGGGGTGAGGGTGTCCGGAGTTAGGTCCGGGGTGAGGTCCGGCGGTTGAAACCGCTGCAACAACCGCGGGAAACCTGCCTTCGCAGGTTCGGCGGAGGCGGGGGCCGGCGCCCGCATCCGCCGGGGGATGAATCCCCCGGCTGGAACCACGCGAAGCCCACTGAAGTGGGCTCGAGAAGCGCCATATCAGATCCCGAGTCCGCGCAGGCGGACTTTGCGCGTTTCCAGCGGCGAATTCATTCGCTCCTGGATGCGGGCTTGCCGCCACACCGGGTTCCGCCACCGGGACCAATCTCGCCCCCGAGTCCGCGAAGGCGCAATGCCGTTTACCTAAGCACCTCAAGGGTCCGCATCACCGTCCGGGAGCAGTCACTCCGCTTCCGGACGGGATAGCGGCTCTGCTTTCGTTTGACCCCACGATTCACCTGCCGGCTCCGGCGCTC